>WHTS01000010.1:90606-102357 GCA_009377585.1 Betaproteobacteria bacterium | reverse complement strand
TGGCGGAGAGAGTGGGATTCGAACCCACGATACGTTTTCACGTATACACGCTCTCCAGGCGTGCGCCTTCGACCGCTCGGCCATCTCTCCGGAGCGGGGAATTCTAGCAGATGGCCCCCCACTCTTCGGTCGCGCGAGGGCAAAAAAAGCCCGCCAAGAAGGCGGGCTCGAACTGGAGACTTCCTCCTCCTTCGATCAGGTCGCGCGCGTATCGATATCGCCGGCGAGCACGGGGTAGCGCACGTGGTCGACCAAGTTCTGCACCTCACGCGAGGGTTGAGGCGTGAGCAGGCTGACGATGACGATGGTTGCGAAGCCGATCGGCACGCCGAACACGCCGGCCGAGATCGGGTTGATGCCGAACCACTTCAGCTGATCGATCGGTGTGGTGACGCCCAGCAGATCGCGCAGGAAGGGGTAGGTCGCGGACATGTAATAGAGGCAGACGCACAACCCGGCCAGCATTCCGATGATCGCGCTCCACTTGGTGGCTCGCTTCCAGAATACGCCGAGCACGAGCGCGGGGAAGAACGAGGAGGCGGCGATCGAGAACGCCGCACCGACCAGGAACAGGATGTTTCCGGGCTTGAGGGAGGTGACGTATGCCGCGATCACCGCGACCACGAGGAGCAGGCCCTTGGCGACGGCGAGACGCGCCTTGGTGGCGGCGTTGGGGTTGATCATCTTGTAGTAGAGATCGTGCGAGAGCGCGTTGGCGATGGTGAGCAGCAAACCGTCCGCGGTGGATAGCGCCGCGGCCAGTCCGCCGGCCGCCACCAATCCCGATATCACGTAGGGCAATCCGGCGATCTCGGGTGTCGCCAGCACGATGATGTCGCCCCCGAGCACGATCTCGGCCAGCTGCACGATGCCGTCGCGATTGATGTCGGTGATCGACAACAGCGTCGGATCGACCTGGGCCCAGTTCGCCGCCCAGACCGGCAGCTCGGCGAAGCTCGATCCGACCAGGAAGTGGTAGACGTCGAACTTCGCGAGCACGGCGAGCGCCGGCGCGGTGAAGTAGAGCAGGAAGATGAAGAACAGCGACCATCCCACCGACTTGCGGGCTTCGCGCACGCTCGGCGTGGTGTAGTAGCGCATGAGGATGTGCGGCAGGGCCGCGGTGCCGATCATCATGCAGAACACGATGCCGAGGAAATTGAGCCGCGCGGTATCCCGGGCCGCCTCATCCTTTCCGGGAAAAGGAGTGGCGTGCGGGCGCGGAGGCGCGGCGCGCGCCGCAAGCCCCTTGTCCTTGGTCCACTGCGTCTTGGCGGCGTCGATGTCGTTGGGATAGGCGGCCAGCGCCGCTTCGGCTGCGCTCAGCTCGCTTGCCGGAGCGTTCTGCGCCTTCAGGTCGCTCACGCGCCGCTCCAGCGCAGCGCGTTGCTCGCCGAACGCCTTCTCCGGCTCCTTCAGCGCCGCGTTCGCCGCATCCATCCGGCCCTTGAGAATCGCACGAACCTCCTGCTCCTTCGGGTCGGAGGTCAGCTGCTTCTCACGCTCGGTGACCTTCTGCAGCGCCTGCCCATACGCAATCTGCGGAATCGGGTTGCCGGTGTGCTTCACCGACAGCCACACCACGGGGATCAGGTAGGCGACGATGAGAATGATGTACTGGGCGACCTGGGTCCAGGTGACAGCCTTCATGCCGCCCAGGAACGAGCACACCAGAATGCCGGCCAGACCTACGAACACGCCGACGCCGAACTCCAGCCCCGTGAACTTGCTGGTGATGATGCCCACGCCGTAGATCTGCGCGACCACGTAAACGAACGAGCACAGGATGGCGCAGACCATGCCGATCGTGCGTACGATGTTACCGCCGTAGCGCGCGCCCAGGAAGTCGGGGATGGTGAACTGGCCGAACTTGCGCAGATACGGTGCGAGGAACAGCGCGACCAGCACGTAGCCGCCCGTCCATCCCATGACGAACGCCAGCCCGTCGAACCCGGCGATGTACAGCGTTCCTGCCATGCCGATGAACGAGGCCGCGCTCATCCAGTCGGCGCCGGTCGCCATGCCGTTGAACAGCGCAGGCACCCGGCGGCCGGCGACGTAGTATTCCGCTACCTCGGCCGTGCGGCTGGTGATGCCGATCACGGCGTACAGCAGGATGGTCGCGAACAGGAAGCCGTAGCCGATCCAGCGGTTGGGCAGGCCGAGCTGCTCGGCGATCGCCAACACGATGATGAAGGCGACGAAGCCTCCGGTGTAGATGCTGTAGTAGCGCTTGAGCTGGCTGTAGAACGCCGACTGGCTTTGGGAAGCCATCAGTCTTCCTCCCCTTCCTGTACGCCGTACTCGCGATCGAGCCGGTTCATGTAGAGCGCATAGGTCCAGATGAGCACGACATAGATGATCAGGGAACCTTGCGCGGACATGTAGAAGCCGAGCGGAAAGCCGAGGAAGCTCAGCTGGTTCAGCTCCCGCGCATACCAGCCTTCGACGAAGGTGGCGACGAACCAGATTGCGAGCAGGATGAAGGTGATCGTGAGGTTCTTGCGCCAGTACTCACGATGTTTCTCGGTCAACTGCATAAACCCTCCAATCGCCGTTCGTTGTAGGGAATCGGTCGCTCGCGAAGTTGCGCTGCGCCGATCGTTTGTTATATTTTTAGCCAATCTAGCCAAAGACTCTTACAGAATCCTGTCGGATCGCTGTTTGCATCGCAATACCACGCTTGTCTAGGGTTGCCTGTGGCTGCCCATGGCATGGAAGTGCGGGGGAGTGAGCGAGCTTTGCGTATCCTGATCACCGAAGACGATGTGGCGCTGGGCGAAGCGCTGCGCTACTCGTTGACCCACAGCGGGTACGCGGTCGACTGGATGCAAAACGGCGCGCTCGCGGATAGGGCCTTACGTAGCAACGTCTTCGACCTGCTGATCCTGGACCTCGGGCTGCCACAGCTCGACGGCTACGACGTGCTCAAACGCCTGCGCAAGCATGATGGCCGCATTCCGGTGCTCATCCTTTCCGGCCGTGAATCGGCCGGCGACAAGGTGCACGGGCTCGATCTGGGCGCCGACGATTACCTGGTGAAGCCGTTCTCGCTCGACGAGTTGCACGCCCGCATACGTGCTTTGCTGCGCAGGGGCAAGGGCTCGGCCAATCCGACCATCCGCGCGGCCAGGCTCGATTTCGATACGGTCGAGCGGGTCGCCCGCATCGGCGAGCGCGCGCTGGATCTCTCGATGCACGAAACCGCCGTGCTGGAATCGCTGCTGCAGCGGCTGGGCAAGGTCGTGAGCAAGGAGCAGCTGGTGGAGCGGATCTACAGCTACGATCGCGACGTCGGCACCAACGCGATCGAGGTGTACGTCCACCGCCTGCGCAGGAAGATCGAGGGCAGTGGGCTCGCCGTCAAGACTCTGTACGGGCGCGGGTACGCACTCGAAGCCACGTCGTAACAGCCCTCTTCCGCGTCCACCTGCGTCCTCACACGGTCGTCCAATGCGAGTCGTGGCTGCAGCATCCGAGCCTGTTCGAGCGATCGCGCCCGGCGCACGGCAGTGCTGCGGCGATCCAGTGCTGCCGGAGGTGCACGCGCGCCGGTTTCATGGCCGCAGCAAGGCGCGCACCGTGGCCATCAGCTCGCGCGTCCCGAAGGGTTTGGTGACGTAAGCATCCGCGCCCAGGGCAAGCCCTTTCTCGATCTCGCTCGCCCGTCCCTTGGCGGTCAGCACGACGACCTTGGTGTCGGCAAGCTGCGGGTCGGCGCGCAGCCGCCGGCAGATATCGAAGCCGTTCACGAGCGGGAGCATGAGGTCGAGCAGGACGAGATGCGGGCGTACGGACTGCAAGGCGCGCAATGCGTCGTCGCCGCTGGTTGCGATGTGCACTTCGTAGCCCGCTTGCGTGAGCAAGAACTCGAGCGAGACGACGATGTTGGGCTCGTCCTCGACGATGAGGACGCGCTTGGCGTTCGGCCTGGTGCTCACGCAGCTGCCCTGCCTTCCACCGAAGGTGCGATGGGCAACGTGAAGCTGAAGATCGAGCCTTCGCCCGGTTCGCTCTCGACCCACATGCGGCCACCGAAGTGGTTTACGATCTGGCGGCAGATGGCGAGCCCGAGCCCGCTGCCTTGCGGCCGGCCGCTGGTTGTCTCGCCGAGCTGGCGGAACTTTTCGAACACGAGCTCGCGGTGCTCCGGCCGGATGCCGATGCCGTTGTCGGCGACATCGACCCGAACCTGGTCGCCGTGGCGCTGCATCGATACCCGCACCCGACCGCTGCCCGCTTCGCAGAACTTGACTGCGTTCGACAGCAGATTCAGCAGCACTTGCACCAGCCGGTCGCGATCGACCACGAGCGGCGGGATTTCGGCCGCCAGGTCGGTGTTGAGCGCGATGTTCTTGTCGTCGAACAATCGGCTGGTCGCGGCGAGCGCATCCTCGATCACTTCGCGCAGATCCACCTCGGCATGGTGCCATTCGGCCTTGCCGGATTCGATCTTGGCGAGGTCCAGCACCTGGTTGATGAGACGCGTCAGGCGCTCGGATTCCTTGATGACGATACCGAGGAAGCGCACGCGCTGCGCGCGTTCGAGGTCGGGATTGTCGTGCAGGATCTCCGACAGCGCACGGATGGAAGTGAGCGGCGTGCGCAGCTCGTGGCTCACCGTGGATATGAAGTCGTCCTTCAGCCGATCGAGCTCGGTCAGGCGCTCGTTGGCCGCGCGCAGCTCCGAGGTGGCCGCTTCCAGCGCGCGCGATTTCTCCTCCAGCTGATGGCTGTACGCGATGACCTGGGAAGCTTCGTCGAGTATGTTCATCACCTCTTCGATTCCCGGCGGCTCCTCTTCCACCACCGAAGCCACCAGCACGCGGGCGGAGGCTGCGCCTACGGCGCCGGCCAGCAAGCGCTCGGCGAACTGCACCGTCTCCGCGTCGCCTGGCAACTCGGCAGGCGCCTCGACGCGGCGGTTGCGTGCCAGCGCCGCGAACGCATCGGCGGCATGGTCGGGTCCGAGGAAACGTCCGACCAGACGCTGCAGCTCCAGCGCCGACGCCGTCCCGCGCCACAACCGCATCGGTTCGCGCGTGCGGCGGAAGACATCCACGAACAGGACCGCCTGGTTGTGCTCGGATGCGCTTTGCCGGGTGAGCAGCGAAACGCCAACGTAGAGTCCGACGTTGAAGAGCATGCTCCACACCATCGCGTGAGTGGTCTGATCCAGGCCGGCCAGACCGAACAGCGCCAAGGGCTTGAGCAGTTCGATGCCGAGCGGGCCGCTTTCTATGAAGCTCGCCGGCAGCCAGTTCGAACGCGCGAATGCCGGCAGCAGCAGCGTGTATGCCCAGACCGCGAAACCTGCGCTCAGCCCGGCAAGCGCGCCCGCGCGGGTTCCGCCTTTCCAGTAGATGCCGCCGAGCACGGCCGGCCCGAACTGGGCGACGGCGGCAAACGAGATGAGGCCGATCGCGACCAGCGCATAGGCCTCGCCCGCAAGGCGGAAATACAGGTACCCCAGCATGACGATGACGACGATCGCCCAGCGGCGGATGTCGAGCAGCAGGTTCGACAGGTCGGCGCGCTCACTCAACCGCAGCCGCCGGCTGCGCAGCAGCACCGGCATCACCAGGTCGTTGCATACCATGGTCGAAAGCGCGATGGTCTCGACGATCACCATGCCGGTGGCCGCGGAAAGGCCGCCGATGAAGGCGAGAAGGGCGAGCCCGGTCTGCTGCTCGGCCATCGGCAGCGTGAGCACGAAGGTATCGGCATCGACCCCGCCATGGGGGAAGTTGAGCAAGCCGCCGAACGCGATCGGCAGCACGAAGATATTGATAGCCAGCATGTACAGCGGAAACAGCCACATCGCGGTGCGCACGTGCTTCTCGTCCACGTTCTCGATCACGGCCACCTGGAACTGCCGCGGCAGGAACAGGATCGCGAGCATCGACAGTACCGTGAGCCACGTCCAGCTCGCATAGCTGTCGACACCGCCGAACGGGGTCATGAGCGGTGCGATGCGCTCGTCGGCTCGTGCGCGGGTGAAAAGATCGGCGAAGCCGTCGAACATGCCGAAGGTGACGAACGCGCCCACGGCGATGAATGCCAGCAGCTTCACCAGCGATTCGAAGGCGATCGCCGCCACCATCCCCTCGTGGCGCTCGGCCGCGTCGAGATGGCGCGTGCCGAAGGCGATGGTGAAGCCGGCGAGGATCATCGCGACGTAGAAAGCCGTGTCCTGCAGGATCGTCACCGAGCCCAGCATGCTCGGCATCTCGATGGCTGGGTACTGTACGAGGATCGTGAAGCTGTTGGATATGGCTTTCAGCTGCAAGGATATGTACGGCAGGATGCCGAGGACCGCGATCACGGTGACGAGGCCCGCCAGCAGCGCGCTCTTGCCGTAGCGCGAGGCGACGAAGTCGGCGAGCGAGGTGATGCGGTTCACCTTGCTGATGCGGATGATCTTGCGCAGCACCAGCCACCACAGCACGGCCATCAGCGTGGGCCCGAGATAGATCGGCAGAAAGCCGATGCCGTCGCCCGCTGCCCGCCCGACGCTGCCGTAGAACGTCCAGGCGGTCGCGTAGACGGCGAACGACAACGAATAGATATAAGGATTCGCGATGATCGAGCGGCCTTGATCGGCGCGCTTGTCGCCGTAGAAGGCGATCGCGAACAGCAGGCAGAGATAGGCGAAGGAGGCGAGGACAACCACCCAACCTTGCAGCATCGCCGGCTCTCCTGGCCTTACGACATCAGCGCCTGCGCTCGACGATCCAGACCGTAAGCGCTATGAGGCCGCCCCAAGCAAGGAAGATGTAGGCGTACACGACCGGGATGCCGAGGATTGCTGCGGCCCTGTTGAACAACGACAGGATCGGATAGTTGAATAGCACCGCGCCAAGCAGAAAGGTCGCCACCAGTTTCTGCGGGTCGATGTTCGGCTCGCGCATGCGGGCTGGAAGCAGAGGCGGGAGGGGTTCGAGGCCGACTCCTCTCGTCCCCCCTCAGCTCACCTCTTTCAGCTGATCGAGGATCGCGGGGTTCTCGAGCGTGGAGACGTCCTGATTGATCTCCTCGCCTCTGGCGAGCGAGCGCAGCAGCCGGCGCATGATCTTGCCCGAGCGCGTCTTGGGAAGATTTTCGCCGAAGCGGATGTCCTTGGGCTTGGCGATCGGACCGATTTCCTTGGCTACCCAGTCGCGCAGCTCGCTGGCGATGCGCCCGGCCTCCGCGCCGCTGGGGCGCGTCTGGCGCAACACTACGAAAGCGGCAATCGCCTCACCGGTGAGATCGTCGGGCCGCCCGACCACGGCCGCTTCGGCAACCTTGGGGTTCGATACCAGCGCCGATTCGACCTCCATCGTGCCCAGGCGGTGGCCGGAGACGTTCAGCACGTCGTCGATGCGGCCCATGATGGTGAAATAGCCGTTGGCATCGCGGCTCGCACCGTCGCCCGCGACATAGAGCTTGCCCTTGAAATCGTCCGGGAAATAGGTGCGGCGGAAGCGATCCGGATCGCCCCAGATCGTGCGCAGCAGCGACGGCCAGGGCTTGCGGATCACGAGAATGCCGCCCTTGCCGCGCTCCACCGAGTTGCCGGTCTCGTCGACGATATCGGCGATGATGCCGGGCAGAGGCAGCGTGCACGAACCGGGCTTGAGCGGCGTCGCACCGGGCAGCGGGCTGATGAGATGGCCGCCCGTCTCGGTCTGCCACCAGGTATCGACGACGGGACAGCGCTCGCTGCCGACGGTTTGGTAGTACCACATCCAGGCTTCCGGGTTGATTGGCTCGCCCACCGTGCCCAGGATGCGCAAGGACGACAAGTCGTATTGCTTCGGCAGGTCGGCGCCGAGCTTGATGAGCGATCGGATTGCGGTCGGCGCGGTGTAGAAGACAGTGCACTTGTGGTCCTGGATCATGCGCCAGAAGCGGCCGGCATCGGGGTAGGTCGGCACGCCCTCGAACATGATCTCGGTCGCGCCCACCGCCAGCGGCCCATAGCAGACGTAAGTGTGGCCGGTAACCCAGCCCACGTCGGCGGTGCACCAGAAAACGTCGCTCGGCTTGTAGTCGAACACCCACTGCATCGTCAGCACGGCCTGCAGCAGGAAGCCGCCGGTGGAATGCTGCACGCCCTTGGGCTTGCCGGTCGATCCCGAGGTGTAGAGGATGAACAGCGGATGCTCGGCGCTGACCCACTCCGGCTCGCAGGTTTCCGGCTGATCCTTGACCAGATCGTGCAGCCACAGGTCGCGACCGGATACCCACTGCACGTCAACGCCGGTGCGCTTGTACACCACCACGTGCCTGAGCGTGTCGGTGCCGCCGAGCGCGATGGCTTCGTCGACCGCGGCCTTGAGCGCGATCGCCCGGCCGCCGCGCATCTGCTCGTCGGCGGTCAGCACTGCGACCGCACTGGCATCGATGATGCGCTCGTGCAGCGCCTTGGCCGAGAAGCCGCCGAAGACCACCGAGTGGATCGCGCCGATGCGGGCACAGGCCTGCATCGCGACCACGACTTCGATGCTCATTCCCATGTAGATGATGACCCGGTCGCCCTTCTTGATGCTAAGGCTCTTCAAGCCGTTGGCCATCGCACACACGCGCCGATGCAGGTTCCGGTAGTTGATGCGCGTGATCTTGCCGTCGTCCGCCTCGAAGATGATCGCGGTCTTTTCCGGCTGGGTCTCGAGGTGGCGGTCCAGGCAGTTGTACGAGGCGTTCAGCGTGCCGTCTTCGAACCACTTGAAGAAAGGCGCATTGGAATCGTCGAGCGAGCGGGTGAAAGGCTTGTGCCAGAGCAGGTTCTCGCGCGCCAGACGGGCCCAAAAGCCTGCATAGTCGCGCTCGGCTTCGTCGCACAGTTTCTTGTACGCGTCCATGCCCGGGATGTTCGCCTGCCGGGCGAACGCATCGCGCGGCGGAAAGATGCGGTTTTCCTGCAGGATGGACAAGATGGTCGACATGGGAATCTCCTCTTTCAGCCTTGATCCGGCGCTTTGCTTCGCGTGCCTTGCCTCACGTGCCTCCCCGGCCCGCCGCGACGCCCAAACCGAGTCAATGGAAGCACTATTGACCAGTGCTGTAAAGCCCGCCGCAGCTCGCGTGCCGTGGATCGACCCGGCCGGCTTGCAGCCCACAGCCGCCATTCACCATTTGCCGAGGGGATTGGGCCGGGCAGGGGCTTGCGGTACACTGCGCGCGCCGTCGAAGCGGCGCTTTGCGTACCTCATCCTGCAAGAAGCGAATGGAAACGACCACACCCACCACACCCTACAGGCCGATCAAGCCGTTGCCGAATTTCATCTTCATGAGCCGCTGGCTGCAGGCGCCGCTTTATTTCGGCCTCATCATCGCTCAAGGCGTATACGTCTACCGGTTCATGATCGAGCTGTGGCACCTGGTGAGCACGGCCAATACGATCCAGGAAACCGAGATCATGTTGATCGTGCTGGGTCTCATCGACGTGGTGATGATCGCCAACCTGCTCATCATGGTAATCGTCGGCGGCTACGAAACCTTCGTGTCGAGACTGGACCTGGAGGGCCATCCGGACCAGCCGGAATGGCTTTCGCACGTCAACGCCGGCGTGCTCAAGGTCAAGCTCGCCACTGCCATCATCGGCATCTCCTCGATCCACCTGCTCAAGACCTTCATCAACGCGCCGTCGCTCGACGACAAGACGCTCATGTGGCAGACCCTGATTCACCTCGCCTTCGTGGTCTCGGCGCTCGCGATCGCGATGACCGAGCGCCTGACGCATCCGCCGCATCCGCCGCATCCGCCGCAACCGGCGCATTGAGCGCACCGGTGCGTGCAGGTGGATCGCAGCCGGGTTTCCGGGCATACTTGACGGTGGCGGGCCTCCCCGCATTGCATGGTAGTGAATCTGGTCAGGTCCGGAAGGAAGCAGCCACAGCTATTCTCTGCAAGTGCCGGGGGTTAGGCTCGCCACCTTCGATTCGCTATGATTCGCGCGTTGCCCAGGGAGAATAAATCGAACCATGCGCGTCTTGTGCCTTCTCGCGTGCCTCTTTTTTGGGGTGGCGCAAGCGCGAGCCGTCGACGGAATGGCGGTCGAGTTCGGCACGTCGAATTCCTCCAACGCCTCGGTCGACATGGCGCGAGTCGGCGTGCAGTGGAACTGGCCCTGGCGCTGGCCGCTGGGCTCCAACTGGCACGTCGGCGGCTACTGGGACCTGAGCCTCGGTTACTGGGACAACGACGGTCGCAATCAAACCCACAACAGCATCACCGACCTCGGCTTCACCCCGGTGTTTCGCCTGCAGCCGAGCCATCCCGGCGCGGTCGCGCCGTACCTGGAAGCCGCGATCGGCTTTCACTTGCTGTCGCACACTTCGCTGAGCCCTCAACGACGCTTCGGCACCAAGTTCCAGTTCGGCGATCACCTGGGCCTCGGAGTTCGCTTCGGCACGCGGCACGCCTTCGACGTCGGTTACCGCTATCAGCACCTGTCGAATGCCGGCATCAAGCAACCGAACCAGGGAATCGAATTCCACCAGGTACGCCTGCAATATCATTTCTGATCGGCCGGTGGACGCCTGCCGAACGGACGTGATGCAGGCTCGCAAGCAACCGCGCGCACGATGACTCAGGCCCTGGCACGCAAGTGGCGCCCGAAGACGTTCGCCGAGCTGGTCGGGCAGGAGCACGTCGTGCAGGCGCTGGCCAACGCGCTCGGCACACAGCGCCTGCACCATGCTTACCTTTTCACCGGCACGCGCGGCGTGGGCAAGACGACGCTGGCGCGCATCCTGGCCAAAGCCTTCAATTGCGAGCGAGGCGTAAGCGCAACTCCGTGCGGGGAATGCGGCGCGTGCAGTGGCATCGACGCCGGCCGCTTCGTCGATCTGCTGGAGGTCGACGCAGCGTCCAACACGCAGGTCGACAAGATGCGCGAGCTCCTGGAAAACACGCTCTATGCGCCGACTGCCGGGCGCTACAAGGTGTACGTCATCGACGAGGTGCACCAGCTGTCGGGGCATTCGTTCAACGCGATGCTCAAGACGCTCGAGGAGCCGCCCGAGCACGTCAAGTTCGTGCTCGCGACCACCGATCCGCAGAAGGTGCCGGTCACCGTGCTTTCGCGCTGCCTGCAGTTCAACCTGCGGCAAATTCCGCCGGCGCAGATTCGTGCGCGCCTTGCCACGATCCTGGAGAGCGAGTCGATAGCGTACGAGCCGGCGGCCATCGGCGCGCTGGCCCAGGCGGCGCGTGGCAGCCTGCGCGATGGGCTCTCGCTGCTCGACCAGGCGATCGCACATGGCGCAGGCAGTGTGAGCGCGCAGTCGGTCGCCGCCATGCTGGGCCTGGTCGGGCGGGAGCATCTGCATCGCATCGCCGAGGCGCTCGCGCAACGCGACGGGCCGGCGCTGATCGGTGAGGCCGATGCCATGGCGGCACACGGGCTCGCGTTCGAACAGGGTCTGCAGGAGTTGGCAAGCCTGTGGCATCGGATCGCGCTCGTGCAGATCGTGCCCGGGGCGATCGCGGCGGACGATGCCGACGCGCGCGAGATCGAGCGCCTGGCGCAATGCTTCAGCCCCGAAGAGGTGCAACTCTACTATCAGATCGTCAACCAGGGACGGGCAGACATCGTGCTTGCTCCGGACGACTATGCCGGCTTCACGATGACGCTGCTGCGGATGCTTGCGTTCGCGCCCGAATCGGCTGCCGCTGCGGCGGGTTCGAGCGGCGCTGCGGCGGGTTCGAGCAGCAGCGCGGCGGGTTCGAGCAGCAGCGCGGCGGGTTCGAGCAGCAGCGCGG
>WHTS01000010.1:47056-90552 GCA_009377585.1 Betaproteobacteria bacterium | reverse complement strand
GCAGCGCGGTGGGTTCGAGCGGCAGCGCGGTGGGTTCGAGCGGCAGCGTGGCAGCGCGTTCTGCGCCGCGGCCGTCGATAGTGTCGCGAGATGCTGGAATTGATAGCGCAGATGCGCTTGGCAGCGGTCGAATCTCTCCCTCACCCCCAGCCCCTCTCCCGGCGGGAGAGGGGAGCCTTAGTCCTCCCTCTCCCTCCGGGAGAGGGACCGAGGGTGAGGGAAAGAAGCCAGCGCGGACCAATCCGGCCGATGCCCCGCAATCGGCGCTTACCGACTGGTCCGGCGCCCTGGGCGCGATGAAGCTTTCTGGAATGGCGCGGCAACTCGCGCAGAACTGCGAGCTCGTGGGAGAATCGAACGATGTAGTCGAGTTGCGGCTGGCCGAAGGGCACAAGCACCTGCTGGAGAAAGGCCCGCAGGAGCGGCTGCGGGGCGCGCTCGAAGAACATCTGGGACGCGCAATCCGGTTGAAGATCGCGCTCGGTCAGCCGGTCGGCATGACGCCGGCGGTAATGGACGAGCAGGAGCGGCGCAGCAAGCTCGCCAGTGCGGCCCGAGCGCTCGATGCGGACCCGTTCGTGCGCGATCTGGTGGAGAACCTGGGGGCGCGCGTCGTGCCGGATTCGATCAAACCGCAACGCTGATATCCACGCGGCATCGGAAAGACGAGGTCGAAATGATGAAAGGCGGCTTGGCGCAGCTCATGAAGCAAGCGCAGCAGATGCAGGACAACATGCGCAAGGTGCAGGAAAGCCTTGCCAGCGTCGAGGTCGAAGGCCAGTCTGGCGCCGGGATGGTGAAGGTCGTCATGACCTGCCGCAACGACGTCAAGCGCGTGAGCATCGATCCCAGCCTGCTGACCGACGACAAGGACATGCTGGAGGATCTGATCGCGGCGGCGTTCAACGATGCCGTGCGCAAGGCCGAGGCGACCTCGCAGGAAAAGATGGCGGGCTTCACCGCCGGCCTCAACCTGCCGCCGGGGATGAAGCTGCCGTTCTGATGCGGCCTGGTCCGAATATTTCAGTGCGCCGGCCCGATTGAACTCCGTGTGCCGGGGTGGGAAGCTTCCGATGAAATATCCGGGCATCGGCGACATACTGCCGTCGTATGGGCTGCGCCGCCTGCGCGTGCGCGGCCGGCAAAGCGCGCCGCGTCACGACAGATCCTCTTCATGAAGAATCCGCCGAGCCTCGAGACGCTCATCTCCGCGCTACGCTGCCTTCCCGGCGTGGGTGCGAAGTCGGCGCAGCGCATGGCCTTCCATCTCCTGCAGCGCGACCGCGAGGGCGCGTCCCGGCTCGGCAATGCGCTGTTGCAGGTGCTGCAAACGCTGGGGCATTGCGAGCGCTGCAACAGCTTCAGCGAAACGCCGGTGTGCGCCTTGTGCGCCTCGCCGCAGCGCGATGCCTCGGTCCTGTGCGTGGTGGAAACGCCCGCCGATCTCATGATGCTGGAGCAGGCGCAGTGCTTCAACGGCCTTTACTTCGTCCTCATGGGGCGGCTGTCGCCGCTCGACGGCATCGGGCCCAAGGACATCCATCTGGATCGCATGATCGAGCGCGCGCTCGACGGCAGCGTGAAGGAAGTGGTGCTGGCGACCAACTTCACCAACGAAGGCGAGGCTACCGCGCATTTCATCGGCGAGATGCTGGCCGCGCGGGGGCTCAAGGTCACGCGCATCGCCCGCGGTCTGCCGGTCGGCGGCGAGATCGAGCACGTGGATAGCGGCACGCTCGCGCGGGCCGTGATCGAGCGGCGCGGGATTTGATGCGCCGTTGCTGGATACACACACCACCCCGTCCGCGCATTGCGCGTCCCGCCCCTCCTTGCCAGGAGGGGAACTCGCATAACTTCGCTGCGGTATGCCACATCACCCTGTCCGCGCATTGCGCGTCCCGCCCCTCCTTGACAGGAGGGGAGCTCGCATACTTCCCCCTCCTCGTCGAGGAGGGGTGCCGGCGAAGGAGGCGGGGTGGTCGGTTTGAGGCGCGACGCGTAGTGCGCGGGTGGGCGGCCTCAGTTGATCAGCCGATGGCAACAGCCGGATCGACCAGCCGCTGCGCATCGGCCTCGCCGCCCGCGGCAAGCAATTTGCGAAACGCCAGATGGTCGCGCGGGGCGTTCACCGTATCGACTGCGATCAGCCTGCCAGCGCGCAGATACATGACGCTGAAGGCCCTCGCTGCCGGGCTCCCGCGCATCAGCGTTCCATCGTGGCCCTGCGACAGGCCGGCAATCTGCAGTCGCAGGTCGTATTGATTCGACCAGAACCAGGGCAGCTCGGCGTACGCGCGTTCCTTGCCGGCAAGGTTCGACGCTGCTGCGCGGGCCTGGTCGATCGCGTTCTGCACCGACTCCAGGCGCATGCGCGCGCCGAGCAGCGCATTCGGATGGTTGCTGCAGTCGCCGGCGGCGTGGATATTCGGGTCGGCGGTGCGCGTGAACTCGTCCACGACGATGCCGTTGTCGCACGCGAGCCCCGCTTCGGCCGCGAGCTCCACGTTGGGGTCGATCCCGATGCCCACGATGACCAGGTCGGCCGCAACCGGGCCTTCGTTGCAGACGACCGACGCGACCCGCGCCGAGCCTTCCAGCGCCTCGATGCGCATGCCGCAGTGAATCTCGGCCCCTTGGGCACGATGCGCTTCGGCAAAGAAGTCGGCGACGATCGGCCCGCTGACCCGGCCCAGGATGCGCTCGGCGGCTTCCAGGACGACGACGTTCATGCCGGCCTTCGCCGCCACGGCGGCGGCCTCCAGTCCGATGTAGCCGGCGCCGATGACGACCGCACGCTTGCCCGCGGCCATGTCGGCGCGAATCGCTTGCACGTCGGCGAGGGTTCGCAGGTAATGCACGCCGGCGAGGTCCGCACCCGGTACGGATAGCTTGCGCGGGCGGCTTCCGGTCGCCAGCAGGAGCTTCGAATACGCGAGCGTTTCGCCGCCATTGAACCGCACGCGCATGACGTCGCGCTCG
Source organism: Betaproteobacteria bacterium (assembly GCA_009377585.1). Taxonomy (NCBI): domain Bacteria; kingdom Pseudomonadati; phylum Pseudomonadota; class Betaproteobacteria; species Betaproteobacteria bacterium. The sequence continues at coordinate 87,573 of WHTS01000010.1, read as the reverse complement.
ATGGCGTCTACGCGGGTGCCGAGCTTCAATTCGATGTTGCGCTCGGCGTAGAACTTCTCCGGCTTCAGCAGCAGCTGCTCGGCGCTCATCTGCCCGGCCAGGAAATGCTTCGATAGCGGCGGGCGCTGATAGGGCGCGAAAGCTTCCTCGCCCACGATCGCAATGGCGCCGCCATAGCCTTGCTCGCGCAACGTCACCGCCGCTACTCCGGCCGCCTGCCCCGCACCCACGATCACAACGCGCTCTGTCATGTCTTTCGCTTCATCCCTTGCAGCCTGCCGGCCAATCGATCGAAGGCGCAGCCGCATCGATCAACCTCGATTGTACGTGCTGGCGCCTGGCGCGCGCCGCTTGGTCGCTCCGATCGCCCTATAATCGGATCGTTCCAGGTGCGCTTGCCGCCTTTTGGCGGCCGGCGAGAATCGGGAAACAGGGACCGGCTCCGGCCGGCAACCTGTGCTGCCCCCGCAACGGTAAGCGAGTGCGGGTGCGACCGGCGGATTGCGCAGGCGATCCGCAGCCACTGCGCCCACGCGGCCGCGGGAAGGCGTCGCACCAAGACTCGTCAGCCCGGAGACCGGCCTGGAGCCTTCTGCCACGACGACTGCCCGCGGGTTGGCGGGTTCAGGGAGGTTCACCATGAAGCAGTCCGGTTCGCGCGCCGCGGTAAGTCATGCGGCCGGCGCGCTGTCCATCGTCCTCGTATCGTTGTGCCACGCGGCGCAGACCCAGCGCGCACCCGAGGTGATCGTCTCGGCCACTCGCTTCGAGCAGTCGGTCGAGCAGCTTGCGGTCAATGCATCCGTCATCACAGCCGAAGACATCGCACGCAGTGCCGCGCGCACGCTGCCGGAGCTTCTCGGCACGCGGGCGGGGCTCGTCAGCCGCGATCTCTTCGGCAACAACGCGGCGCTGGCGGCGGTCGACATGCGTGGTTTCGGCGCGACGGCGGCGCAGAACACGCTCATCCTGGTCGACGGCAGGCGGCTGAACGACATCGATCAGTCCGGCGTGCAATGGTCATCGGTCCCGCTGGATGCGATCGAGCGCATCGAGATTTTGCGCGGCAGCGGAGCGGTCCAGTACGGCGACGGCGCCAGCGCCGGCGTGATCAACATCATCACCCGCCATCCCGCGCGCAGTGGCAACCGCGCGAGCGCTACTGCGCGTTATGGCAGCTGGGATACTCGTGAGCTGAGCGGTTCACTGAACGCGTTCGGCGAGAGCGCCGGGTTGCACGCGTTCGCGCGCAATTTCGAGTCGGGCGGCTACCGCGACAACAACCACAACCGCGAGACCAACCTCGCCTTGCGCGCAACCTGGATCGGGGATCGGGCGGATGCGACGCTGCGCCTGGCCGCCGATCGGCAGGGATTGCGCCTGCCGGGCGCACGCCAGGTGCAGCCGAGCGCCGGCATCGACCAGCTCGAGAGCGACCGCCGCGGCACGTCGACGCCGCTCGATTATGCGCAGCGCGACGGTAACCAGGCGGCGCTCGACTTGCGCTGGCAGCTGGGGGCCGGCGAGCTCGTCCTCGGCCTGGGCTATCGGGACAAGGATCAGCGCTCGTACTTCGACTTCGGCGGTTTCCCGGATTACCGCGACATCGCGCTGGACGTGTTCACCGTGCAGCCGCGCTATCGCTGGCAGGGCAGGGCGCTCGGCGCCGGCCATGCGATCGTTCTGGGCATCGACCTCGCGCGCTGGGATTACCGCCTGCTGCGCTCCAATTCGCCGGCGAACGTCGGCCAACCGTTCAACACGATCGACGCGACCCAGGACAACGATGCAATCTACGCGCTCGATACCATCGAGCTGAGTCAGCGGGTGTCGCTCAATCTCGGCGCACGCAGCGAGCGGATGCGCATCTCGGCTTCCGACCGGTTCGACGCGACGGCACCGGGCGGCGCGTTCGGCTCCGGTGCCCCCGCGGCAAACGATCGGCAGCATGGTTATGCCTACGAAGTAGGCTTGCGCATCGGCGTCGCGAAGGACGCTGCGCTGATCGTTCGCACTGCGCGCAGCTTCCGCTTCGCCACCGTGGACGAGATCTACGAGCCGTCGGCCGCGTTCACGCAGCAGTTCCAGTTCCTGCGCCCGCAGCGCGCGAAGACCTACGAAGTCGGCATGGCGCTGGGTCCGAAGCTGCCGTGGCTGCAGGCGAGCATATTTCGCATGGACGTGGACGACGAGATCCACCTGGACCCGTTCTCCACCGGGGTGGGGAACCGCAACCTGCCGCCGCTGCGGCGGACCGGTTTCGAGCTGGAGATGCGCCAGGCACTCGGTTCGTCGTTGCAGATTTTCGGCAGTTATACCTTCACCCGCGCCCGCTTCCGTTCTGGCGTGCTGCCGGGCTCGGCCTTCACCACGACCGACATCGACCTGGCCGGGCGCACGGTGCCGTTGGTGCCGAAGCACAAGCTCGATCTCGCGCTCGACTGGCGGATCGGGCCCGATACCCGGCTGCATGCTAGAGCGGCGTACGTGTCGGCGCAGTACATGGAGAACGACGAAGGCAACACGTTCGGGCGCCGCATTCCCGCCTACACGGTGGCGGATTTGAAGCTTCAGCACCGCATGGGCGCATGGGCGGCAAGCATCGGCATCACGAATCTGTTCGAGCGCAAATATTTCGCTTATGCGATACGCAGCCAGTTCGTGGCCGATCGCTTCAATGCCTATCCGCTGCCGGAGCGCTCGTTCTGGGTTGCGCTGGAGTACAACGGGCTGTGAGGAACGAGCCGCGGTGAGTCGTGCATCGGCGCTGCGAGGCATCGGGATCGCTGCACTGGCTGCGCTCGGCGCGCTCGCGCTCGCCGTCGCAAGCGGAGCCGAGTGGATTCCCCTCGATCGGCTCGCCGCCATTCTCACCGGCTCGGAGAAGGGAATTCACGCCGATATCGTGCTCGGCCTGCGGCTGCCGCGCGCGCTTGCGGCGTTCTCGGCCGGCGGGTTGCTCGCGCTTGCCGGCGCGCTCATGCAGATCCTGTTGCGCAACCCGCTCGCCGACCCTTATGTGCTCGGGCTCGCCGGAGGCGCGGGGACGGGGGCGCTCGGCGCCATGCTGCTGGGATTGCAGGCGTCGCTGGTGATCGGGTGTGCTTGGAGCGGCGCTCTGCTATCCGTCGCGCTCGTGCTAACGCTGGGCAGCCGCAGCCTGCTCGTCCCCGCGACCGGGCGCGAAGCCGATCAGCCGCTGCGTCTGTTGCTGATCGGTGTGGCTCTCGCGACCGGCTGGGCGGCGGCGATCATGCTCGTGCTCGCGCTGGCGCCGGACGCGAGCCTGCGCGGGATGCTGTTCTGGCTGATGGGCGATCTCGACGGTGCCGAGGCGTTCGCGCCGCCCGCGATCGCGCTGGCGCTGCTGCTCGCTCTGGCGCTGGCTTTCGGCCGCGACTGCAACGTGCTGATGCGCGGAGCCGATGCGGCCCGCACGCTCGGCGTCTCCGTGCATCGGCTGCGCCTCGCCCTCATGCTGCTCGCTTCGGCCGCGACCGCATTCGCGGTCACCACCGTGGGCACCATCGGCTTCGTGGGGCTGATCGTGCCCAATGCCGTTCGCATCATGGCCGGCAACGATCAGCGCCTGGCGCTCCCGGCCTGTGTGCTGGGCGGCGGTGCGCTGCTGGTACTGGCCGATACGCTGGCCCGGACGGTTGTCGCGCCCACGCAGCTTCCGGTGGGTGCGGTGATGGCGCTGGCGGGCGTACCGGCCTTCATCTGGCTCGTCGTACGGCGCCCGCAACAGTCATGAATCCGCACGGCATCCAAACGACCGTTGCGCTCGCCATGCACGAACTGCGCGTGCGCGCTGGCGCTCGGATCCTGATCGAGAGTCTGAGCCTGAATATTGGGAGCGGCGAGCGCTGGTGCCTGCTCGGTCCCAACGGCAGCGGCAAGTCCACACTGCTCCATACCCTGGCGGGACTGCGCGCACCCGATGCCGGTTCGGTCGCGCTCTTCGGCACCCCGTGGGCGCAATGGAATCCGCGTGCAGCCGCGCGCGTGCGGGGCTTGCTGCTGCAGGAACATAGCGACGCGTTCAGCGCCGGCGTGCTCGAAACCGTGCTGGTCGGACGCCATCCGCACATCGGCCGCTTCGGCTGGGAAAGCGAGGACGATCTGCGGCGTGCGACCGATGCACTGGCGCGGGTCGATCTGAGCGGGTTCGCCGAGCGCGACGTGCTCACGCTTTCGGGCGGAGAGCGGCAACGCGTTGCGCTGGCGACGCTGTTGGCTCAGGACCCGGAGCTGTTCCTGCTCGACGAGCCGACCGCTCACCTGGATCTCGCGCATCAGGCGGCCATGTTCGAGCACTTGTCTTCGCTCGCGCGCGAGAGAGGCCGCACCCTCGTGTTCGCAACCCACGATTGCAACCTGGCTGTGCGCTTCGCCACACACGCGCTGTTATTGGACGGGCAGGGAGGCGCCAGCTGCGGGGTGGCGCGCAGCGTGCTCGATGCGGATCGACTGTCGCACCTGTTCGGCTTTCCGTTGGCATGGGCGCACTCGACGCATGCGTCCGGTTTCGTGCCGCGATGGTCATGATCGCTGCGCGACGATTGGCCCGGTTTGTCGTGCTGGGTACGCTGCCGCTTCTCGCGCTGTCGTTAATCGAGACAGGGGTCGCCGCCGCCGTCGCAGCGATCGACGACAGCGGTCGAAGCGTGCGCCTCGAGCAGCCGGCGCGACGTATCGTCGCCCTGGCGCCGCATTTGACCGAGCTGCTGTTCGAGGCGGGCGCGGGCGGCGCGATCGTCGGGGCGGCTGCCTACAGCGACCATCCGCCGGCAGCAAGGTCCATCCCTCGCATCGGCGATGCGCACGCGCTCGATCTGGAACGGATCGTCGCGCTGCGGCCCGATCTGGTCGTGGCATGGACCAGCGGGAGCCCGCAACGGCAGCTGGCACGGCTGCGCGCGCTCGGCCTGGCTGTGTTCCAGAACGAGCCGCAGGATCTCGATGCCATTGCGAGCACCATCGAGCGCCTGGGCGTTCTGGCTGGCACATCGGCGCTGGCGCAAGCTCGCGCTGCGGCTTTTCGCCGCGATCTCGCTCGTATCCGGGCCGCGCATGGTGGTGAACCTCCGGTGCGGGTGTTCTACCAGGTGGCGGATCGACCGCTGCTGACCATCAGCAGCGGGCACGTCATCGCCGATGCGCTGCGCGTTTGCGGGGCGGTGAACGTCTTCGCCTCAAACCGTCACTGGCTGCCGCGGCCGAGCCGCGAGGCGGTATTGCTGGCCGATCCGGATGCGATCGTGGCCGCCGCTATCCCGGACGGGCCGGACGCGCTGGCCGGTTGGCGGCGGTGGACGACGCTGCGTGCGGTCGGGTCGGGCCGCCTCTTCACGGTCGACCCGAGCTCGCTGCACCGGGCGACCCCACGCATCCTGCAAGGGATCGAGCTCTTGTGCCGGCACATGCGTGCCGCAAGAGCAGGCAGCGCCACGAGATAGCGGGAATCGGAAGCTATTGTGCATTCTGCATTGTCGGCTTGGGGAAGGGGCTTGGGTAAGGCCCGGCAAGAATCGCCCAAGGATCAGGCAACAATCGCCCAAGGATCAGGCAAAGGGTCTGGGCGGGGCAGGCGCCTCGATCTGGTATTCTCCGCCGTACCCCTCCACCCCCGCCACGAGCTGCACGGCCGAAGGCAAAGCGCCGCGGTTGCATCTCCGCCCTTGGGCTCGCCTCCATTCATGTCTTCACGCAACGCCAAGCGGCCATTGACCAGGCCGTCCAAGCGGCCATTCCGCAGGCCCGCCAAGCGCAGCCCCGATGCTCCGCGCGGCCCGGGCGGCCCCAGGGCAAGGAGCCGCGCCGCAGCTTACGAACCAGGCGAAGCCGCTGGACCGGGTCAGGCTCGGGCGCGCTTCCGGCCCCGGGGTCCGGCACCGGCAGGCAGCCGGCCGGGACAGGGACATCGCCCTGGGCTCGCGGCGGCAGCACGCGGTATTCATCCGAGCCAGGAGACGCCCACCAGCAAATTGCAGAAGCGGCTCGCCGAGGCGGGCCTCGGATCGCGGCGGGCGATGGAAGAGCTCATTCAATCAGGTCAGGTTATGGTTAACGGCCGGGTAGCGCAGCTCGGTCTGCGTGTCGGACCCGCAGACCGGATCGTGGTGGCCGGCGAACCGCTGGCGCAAAGACGTCTCGCGCGTCTCGCGCGCCAGGCGCGCGAGACGCGCGTCGTGCTCTATCACAAGCCCGAGGGCGAGATCGTATCCCGGCGCGATCCCGAAGGACGGCCGAGCGTGTTCGATCGCGTTCCCGTCGTTCAGCGCGGCCGCTGGCTCGCGGTCGGACGGCTCGACTTCAACACCTGTGGCCTGCTGCTATTCACCGATTCCGGCGAGCTGGCCAATCACCTGACGCACCCGCGTTTTCAGCAGCCGCGCGACTACGCCGTGCGCATCGTCGGCAGCCTCACGCCCGAGCAGATACGAAGCTTTCGCAGCGGCATCGCGCTCGATGACGGTCCGGCCCGGTTCGAGCTGCTGGAGCCGCAGGGCGGCGAGGGCACCAACCGCTGGTATCGCGTGCGCGTGCGCGAAGGACGCAATCGGTTGGTGCGGCGGATGTTCGCGGCAGCCGGAATCACCGTGAGCCGCCTCATGCGCACGCGCTTCGGTCCGTTCGAGCTGCCGCCGCGACTCAAACGCGGTCACTGGCTGCGGCTCGATGCGCAGGAAGTCGAACGCGCCCTGCAGCAGCTCGAGCCCAAGCCATCGAGCCCGACGCCGCAGCCTGCAGGAAAACGGCCGGCGCAGCGCTTCAGCCGCCCGCGCGCGCCGCAGGCAACTGCGGGCGATTCAACACGAAGACCGCATCGTCCACGCCGTCCAGCTCGATCCAGGTGAAGGCCGTGCGGGGATAGGCCGCTTCGACAGCGGGCCGGGCATGGCCCACCTCCATGACGAGCAGCCCATGCGGGCGCAGATGCGCGCGTGCTGCGGCCAGAATGCGCCGCACGACATCCAGCCCGTCGTCGCCGCCCGCCAATGCCAGCGCCGGCTCGTGGCGGTACTCGGGCGGCAGCTGCGACATGACCGCCGAGCGCACGTAGGGCGGATTGGCGATGATGAGCTCATAACGACGCCGCTTGATGGGCGCGAACAGATCGCCCTGGATGAGCTCGATGCGCTCGTTCAATCCGTAGTCGCCGACGTTGTCCCGCGCTACCTCCAGCGCCTCGGCCGACACGTCCAGCGCATCGATGTGCGCGTGCGGCAAGGCAAGCGCGGCCAGCACCGCCAGGCAGCCCGATCCGGTGCAGAGCTCCAGCACCTGCCCGACGCGCTCCGGTTGCTCGATCCAGGGCGACAGCTCGCCCAGCAGCCAATGGCCGATGTAGGAGCGCGGAACGATCGCGCGCGCGTCGACGCGGAAGCGATGCGGGCCGATCCACGCCTCGTGCGTCAGATAGGCGGCGGGGAGGCGCTCGCGCACTCTTCGCTGCAGCAGACCGACAACGGCTCGGACTTCGCTGCGCGCGAGGCGCGCGTCGAGAAACGATTCGGCCTGAGCGGGCGCCAAGTGCAGGGCGTGGCGCACCAGGTAGAACGCTTCATCGAGCGCGTTGTCGGTGCCGTGACCGTAGGAAAGTCGGGCTTCGTTGAAGCGCGAGACACCGAAGCGGACCAGGTCGCGCACCGTGCGCAAGCGCGCAGCCGCTTCCTTGTACTCGTCTTCCAGGCGCACCGCACCGAGCCGGTCTTGCATCGGGCGCCTGCGGATGGCGTCGGCTGACGGGGGATCCGGGCTAGATGTTGAGCCGGATGCTGGACAGGTCGTCCGCCTGCGCTGTCTTGCGGCTGGATTCGGGGCTCGTTCCCTTTGCATTGTCGATGAGCCAGGACAGGTTCGTGGCCGAATCGGCGTGTGCAAGCGCTTCATCGAGCGCAATGACGCCCTGGGTGTAGAGCCCGTACAGCGATTGCTCGAAAGTCTGAGACCCAGGCGCCAGGCTTTGCTCCATCGCGTCCTTGATCTGATCGATCTCGCTGCTCTTGATGAGCTCCTGGATGTGCTTGGTGTTCATCAGGATTTCCGCCGCCGGGCAGAGCTTGCCCTGCAGGTCGCGCACCAGGCGCTGCGAAACGATCGCGCGCAGGCTTACCGCCAGGTCCATCAGCAGGCTGTTGCGGGCATCGTGCGGAAAGAAATTGATGACGCGGTTGAGCGCGTAGTAGCTGTTGTTCGCGTGCACAGTGGTGAGGCACAGGTGGCCGGTCTGCGCATAGGCGAGTGCAGCCTGGAAGGTCTCGCGGTCGCGGCACTCGCCGATCAGGATCACGTCCGGCGCCTCTCGCATCGCGTTGACCAGCGCGTTGGAATAGGAACGGGTATCGATTCCCACCTCGCGCTGATTGACGATGCTCTTGGCGTGCCGATACATGAACTCGATCGGATCCTCGATGGTGAGGATGTGTCCTGACTTGGACTGGTTGCGATGATTGATCATCGCCGCCAGCGTGCTGGATTTTCCCGAACCGGTGGAGCCGACCACCATGATGAGGCCGCGCTTTTCCATCACCACGTCCTTGAGCACCGGCGGCAGGCGCAGTTCCTCGATGGACGGAATCGCGACCTTGATATGACGGATGACCATCGCCACGGCGCCGCGTTGACGGAACGCGTTCACGCGGAAACTGCCCACGCCCGACTCGATCAGGGAGAAATTGATCTCGAGCTCGGCTTCGAAGATCTTGATCTGCTCCGGGGTCATGCATTCGTAGGCCAACTTCTGCACGGCCGCGGGGTCCAGGACCTGGGCGTTGATCGGCATCACCTCACCCTGGATCTTGATCTGGATCGGCGAGCCGGCCGTGAAGAACATGTCCGAGGCCTGCTTTTCGGCCATGAGCTTGAACAAAGGCGTGAGTACCATGCCGTTCTCCCGATTTCCCGGCTGTTCCAAGACAACCTCCAGTAACGGCCTCGACCGTGGCGACTGAAGCCCGGGCCCGCCCGCGCAGGCCCGCCCTGGCGGCGGCGCCGGCGCGGGGCAAGCGCTCAATCGCCGCGCAGAAGCTCGTTGATGCTCGTCTTGGCGCGGGTCTTGGCGTCCACCTGCTTGACGATGACTGCGCAGTACAAGGAATACTTGCCGTCGGCCGAGGGCAGCGACCCGGGAACGACCACCGACCCGAGCGGGATCCTGCCGTAGCTCACCTCGCCGCTGTCGCGATGGTAGATGCGGGTGCTTTGGCCGATGAAAACGCCCATGGAGATGACGCTGCCGGCGCCGACCACCACGCCTTCGACGATCTCGGAGCGGGCGCCGATGAAGCAGTCGTCCTCGATGATGGTCGGATTGGCCTGCAACGGCTCCAGCACCCCGCCGATTCCGACGCCGCCCGACAGGTGCACGTTGCGCCCGATCTGCGCGCACGAGCCGACGGTGGCCCAGGTATCGACCATGGTGCCTTCATCGACATAGGCGCCAATGTTGACGTAGGAGGGCATGAGCACCACGTTGCGCGCGACATACGCGCCGCGGCGCGCGGTTGCCGGCGGCACGACGCGAAATCCCTCGACCGAGAAGCGTTCGGCCGTGTACTGCGCAAACTTCGACGGCACCTTGTCGTAATAGCGCGTGCCAGCGCCTTCGGTCAGCACGTTGTCCTCGAGGCGGAAGGAAAGCAATACCGCCTTCTTGATCCACTGATGCGTGACCCAGTCTTCGCCCGACTTCTCCGCGACCCGCAGCTCGCCGCGATCGAGGCCCTCGATCACCGTGGCGACCGCATCGCGGACCGCGGCGGGGGCGCTGGCCGGGGAAATCGTGGTTCGTTGCTCGAAGGCGTCTTCGATCGTGCGCTGCAAGTCGTCCATGGCGGGCTACAGGCCTTTATAGAAATCGCGCAGCCGCTGCGCAGCCTCGACGCACTCCGCGGTGGATGCCACGAGCGCGATGCGAACGTAATTCTCCCCTGGATTCACGCCTCGCGCCGTGCGTGCGAGATAGCTCCCCGGCAGAACGCTGACATTGTATTCGGCATGGAAGCGGCGGGCGAACTCGGTATCGGCGATCGGCGTGGGCAGCCACAGGTAGAAGGCGGCCTGCGGACGCCGGGCCGGAACCGCGTCGCCCAGCACCTCGAGCACCGCATCGAACTTTTCCTTGTACAGGCGCCGGTTCTCGACCACGTGCGCCTCGTCCTGCCAGGCGGCCAGGCTCGCGGCGAAATTGGCCGGCGGCATGGCGCCACCCTGGTAGGTGCGATAGAGCAGATAAGGCTTGAGCACCGCCGCATCGCCCGCGACGAATCCCGAGCGCAGCCCGGGCGAATTGGAGCGCTTGGAGAGACTGGAGAGCATCACCAGGCGCGGAAAGCCGTCCCGGCCCAGTGCGCGCGCGGCCTGCATGCCGCCGAGCGGCGCCGAGCCCTCGTCGAAATAGATCTCCGAATAACACTCGTCGGATGCGATCACGAAGCCGTAGCGGTCGGAGAGCCGGAATAATTGCCGCCAGTCTGCCAGCGTCATGACTGCGCCGGTCGGATTGCCCGGAGAGCAGACGTATGTGAGCTGCGTGCGCGCCCACACTGAATCGGAGATCTGGCCCGGGTTCAATGCGAAGGCGCCTTCGGCGGTGGCGAAGCCGCCCTCGGCGGTGGTGTTGAAGAACTCGGGCCGCGCGCCGGCGAGAAGCGCCGCGCCTTCGTAGATCTGGTAGAAGGGATTGGGCATTACCACCACCGGATCGGGCCGCGTCCGGTCCACCACCGCCTGCGCGAGACCGAACAGGGCTTCGCGGCTGCCGTTCACCGGGATGATTTGCGTCCGGTAGTCGACGCCGGGCAACCCGTAGCGCTTCTCCATCCAGCCAGCGATTACCTTGCGCAGGCTCGATTCGCCCAGGGTGCTGGGATAGAGCGCGAGCCCGTCGAGCCCTGCGCTCAGGGCGTCGCGGATGAATTGTGGTGTCGGATGCTTCGGCTCGCCGATGTAGAGCCGGATCGGGCTTAAGCCGCTATTGGGTTGCACCCCCTTGAGCAGGTCGTTGAGACGCTGGAACGCATAGGGCTGCAGATCGTTCAGGCTGGGATTCACGTGCGCTCGGCCGAGGCGGGAGATGGCGCGATTATATGGGCCGCCATGCGCGGCGTGCGGGAATCGACGTGGCGGCGCCCGGCTCGGGCGTCACGGCCCGACGTACGAAGGAACGAGCGGGCGCATCCAGAACGGCGTGAAATCCGGCGTGGCCCCGCGATAAACGATGGACGGCGGTGCCCACAGCGCCGCCAGCAGGTGGCGCTCGACTTCCGGATCGGGCACTTCGATGTTTTCGTGGCGCATGTAGTCGGCCACCAACTCGGCGCGCGCGGAATGGGCGTAAGCGCCGGCTGCTTTCAGGCCGACGGATCCGCCGTAGCGGCGGTACAGGGCGGCGTCGAGTTTTGCCTGTTCGATCCAGTGCGCGACGGTCGCCGTCGAAAGTTCCGGCGGCGCTAGCGCGCCGCGCGCCACATCGGCCTCGTACGCGGCCAGCCGCCGCAAGACCGCGCGGAACTCGACCAGGCGCTCATGCTCGGCAGCGCTCATTTCGGCGCCCATGTGAACCAGCCGGGCTTCGAGCTCCGCCAGCTTTTGCGCGCGTTGCGCCCGATCGTGCCGGGCGAAGGCGCGCTCGTGGGCGCGCACCGCTTCGATCTCGTCCGCCGTTGCCTGCAATCCCTGCGTGGCGACGAAACGGTGCCCGGCTCGGTCTCGAATCTCGCGCAGCAGCTCGGCCGCGCATGTCCGGGCGTCGGTCGCGTGCAAATCCTCGCAGCGGATCTCCTCCACGCCGATGCGGGCGGCAACGCGCTCGGCGGCGCTCGTCGTTGCGCTCGCAACGCCGGCAAGCACGACGCCGAGCACGGCCAGCCGACGCACGCTAGCAGCCGCGAGGACGAAGTGCCATCGAGGCGTTTGCCGCTCGAGCGCCATCGTGGCCCTCTGGCCTCAGCCGGCGCGGCCGCTCGGCTGGGGGGAAATGGCATCGAGCGCCACCGGCGGCGGCGCGGACCAGCCGCGGGCGCGATGCTCGGCCACGATGGTGGTGAAAATACCGCCGCGCACGTAGAAGCGCGCTTCGAGGCGCATGTAGCGCGGCGCGATCGACTGCACCAGGTCGTCGAGAATCTGGTTGGTTACGGCTTCGTGGAACGCGCCGCGGTCGCGATACGACCAGATGTAGAGCTTCAGGCTCTTCAGCTCGACACAGCGCCGATCGGGGATGTAGTCGAGCACGAGCGTGGCGAAATCCGGTTGCCCGGTCTTCGGGCACAGGCACGTAAACTCCGGGATTTCCATGTGCACCCGGTAGTCGCGCGCGGGTTGCGGATTGGGAAAGCTCTGCAGGCGTCGGCTTGGTCGCGTCGGCATGAATGTTCGGGGTTAACACGCGAACCAAATCGGTTAAAATCGCCCTCGCTCAACGTCGCTGCTTTGCGCCGCCGCTTTGGCCATGGTGAAAATACATGCGCCAAAGCTCATGCGCGGGCGAGCTCCACAACCGCGCCATTATAAGTCCAGAAGCACGCACTTGCGCCTCAAGGAAATCAAGCTCGCCGGGTTCAAATCGTTCGTCGACCCGACGCACATTCCGATTCCAGGCCAGATCGTCGGCGTGGTCGGTCCCAACGGCTGCGGCAAATCGAACGTGATCGACGCCGTGCGCTGGGTGCTCGGCGAAAGCTCGGCCCGGCACCTGCGCGGCGAAACCATGCAGGACGTGATCTTCAACGGCGCGGGCGAGCGCAAGCCCGGCCATCGCGCCTCGGTCGAGCTCATCTTCGACAACAGCCTCGGCAAGGCCGCGGGCGAATGGTCGGCCTACGCCGAGATCGCGATCAAGCGCGTGCTCGAGCGCGAAGGGGCTTCCGAGTACTACATCAACGGTATCCACGTGCGCCGGCGCGATGTGGCCGATCTCTTTCTCGGCACGGGCGTCGGGGCGCGCGCCTACGGCATCATCGAGCAGGGCATGATCTCGCAGATCATCGAGGCCAAGCCGGAAGAGCTGCGGGTGTTCCTGGAAGAAGCCGCCGGCGTGTCGAAGTATCGCGAGCGCCGGCGCGAGACCGAGCTTCGCATCGGCGATACGCGCGACAACCTGCAGCGGGTGACCGACATTCGCGAAGAGCTCGGCAAGCAGCTGGAGAAACTGCAGGACCAGGCCGAGGTGGCGGCGAAGTATCGCAGCCTGCAGGACGCCCTGAGCAATACGCACCAGCTCATGTGGTTCGTGCGCAAGCAGGAGGCGCAGGCCCAGGGCGCTCGGCTCGCGCGCGAGCTGGAGCGCATCCTGGTCGAGACCGAAGCGGAGAACGCGCGCTTGGCCGACGCGCAGAAGCGCTCCGAGTCGCTGCGGGTCGAGTTCTACGCGGCCAACGACCGGGTATCGAAGGCCCAGGGGGAGTTCTTCCAGGCGGGATCGGAAGTCGCACGGCTGGAGCAGCAACTGCAGTTCCTGCGCGACAGCCGCGCTCGTGTGCAAGCGCAGCTCACGCAGGTCGATGCCGATCTGCAGCAGTGCGAGGCGCAGCTCGCGCAGTCCGAGGCGAGCTGCGAAGACTGGCGCGCGCAGCTCACGCAAGCCGACGAGCACTCGCACGGGCTGGCCGCACGCGTGGCGGCCGAGGCAGAACGCCTGCCGGTTGCAGAGGCGAGATTCCGCGACACCCAGGAATCCGTGCGCGGCGCACGCGACGAGCTCGCGCGCTGCGAACAGGAACGGCAGGTTCAGGCCACCCGTCGCGAGCACGCCGACAAGCTGCTGCAGCAGCTGGAAGGCCGCAGCGCTCGCCTGCAGCAGGAGCACGCGGCCCTGGTCGCGCCGGACGGCGCCGTTTTATCCGGCCTGCGCGCCGAGTCGACCGAGGTCGATCGCGAGCTGCAGCAGCTGCGCGCAGCACTGGAGCGCGACGAGGCCGAATTACCGGGTCGCGAGCAGACAACCCGCGAAGCACAGCAGTCGGCCGAGACTACCGCCAGCCGTGTTACGGCCCTGGACGCGCGCCGCTCGGCGCTCGCGGCGTTGCAGGCCAGGCTTGCGCGCGGCGAACACATCAAGGCCTGGCTCGAACAGCATGGGCTCGAAGGCCACCGCCGACTGTGGCAATCTTTGCGCATCGAGCAGGGCTGGGAAGACGCGCTCGAAGCGGTGCTGGAAGAGCGCCTGAACGCCGTCGCGGTCGAGCGCATGGAGCCCGGCCAATCGTGGTGGCGCGAAAGTCCGCCTGCCAAGCTGGCGATTTTCAGCGCCGAGAACGGCGCCGAGGCGCCGCGTCTGGAACCGTGGCAGGGATTGCAGCCGCTGCTTGCCTTCGTGCGCTGTCTCGACGCCGCCGTGGCGGCGGTCGTTCCGGAATGGCTCGGCACCGTCTATGTCGCCGAATCGGCCGAAGCGGCGCTGGAGCTGCGTCATCAGGCGCCGGCAGGGGCGATCCTGGTCACGCGCGAAGGTCACGTCTTCACCCGCCACAGCGTGAGTTTCCATGCGCCGGACAACGAGCTGCACGGGGTGATGTCGCGCCAGCGCGAGATCGACGACATCGGCACGCAGATCGAAGCCGAGCAGGCGGTGCTGAACGACCGGCGGCGCAGCGCCGACGAGCGCGAGCAGGCGCTGGCCGCGCTGCGCAACCGCATCGCATCGCTGCGCTTCGAGATCGACACCGCGCAGGAGCGCGCGCACGGGCTCGAGCTGGAAATTCTGCGCCTGTCGGAACAGGCCGATCGCACCACCCAGCGCGGGGCACAGATCGAGGCCGAGGTGGCCGAGATCGGCACCCAGGGCGGACAGGAAAGCGAGCATCGCAGCGCGGCTCAAGCCGAGCTGTCACGCCTGGAAGCGGTGCGCGCCGAGCTCACGCAGCGCATGCAGGAAGCCGAAGCGGCGTATCGCCTGTGCGAGCAGGAAGTCGCGGCGCAACGACAAGCGCTGCAGGAGGCAGAAAAGGAGTCGCAGGCTGCGCAGTTCACGCAGCGAACCTGTGCCCAGCGTATCGAAGATCTGCAGGCGACGCTGCAAAATCTCGCGCAGCAGCGCGCGCGCCTGCAGCAGCAGCGCGCCGAGCTCGAAGCCGATCAGGCGCGCTTCGACGAGGCCCCGCTGGTCGGCGAACTGCAAGGCGCATTGAGCGTGCGCAGCGAGCGCGAGCAGGCGCTCGCGCAGGTGCGCGATGCGCAGCAGGGGCTGGAGAACGAGCTGCGCCAGATCGAGCAGGAGCGCCTCGGCGCAGAGCAACGCTTGAATCCGTTGCGCGACAAGACCAACGACCTGCGCCTGAAGGCGCAGGAGGCGCGACTGACCGAGGAGCAATTCGAGGGACAGCTGGCCGAAGCCGGCGCCGACCAGGGCGCATTGCGCGCGCAGCTGGAGAAGGGCGTGCGCTCGAGCCATCTGAACGCCGACATCGTGCGCCTGAACGAAGAGATCGCCGCGCTCGGCGCGGTCAACCTGGCCGCCCTGGAAGAGCTCACGGCCGCGCGCGAGCGCAAGATCTACCTCGACACCCAGTCGGCCGATCTGGAGCAGGCGCTCGATACCCTGGAGAACGCGATCCGGCGCATCGATCGCGAGACGCGCGAGCTGCTCGCGGCCACGTTCGAAGCCGTGAACCGGCATTTCGGCGAGATGTTCCCGTCGCTGTTCGGCGGCGGCAATGCCAAGCTGGTCCTTACCGGCGACGAGATCCTGGATGCCGGCATCCAGGTGATCGCGCAGCCCCCGGGCAAGCGCAACAGCTCGATCCATTTGCTTTCGGGCGGCGAAAAGGCGCTGACCGCGCTGGCGCTCATCTTCTCGATGTTCCAGCTCAACCCGGCGCCGTTCTGCCTCCTGGACGAAGTGGACGCGCCGCTGGACGATTCGAATACGCTGCGCTTCTGCGCCCTGGTGAGGAAGATGGCGGCGGAAACCCAGTTCATGTTCATCAGTCACAACAAGCTCACGATGGAGATCGCCGAGCAGCTGATCGGGGTTACCATGCAGGAGCTGGGAGTATCTCGCGTCGTCGCGGTCGACATCGAAGAGGCTCTGAAGCTCACCGAGAAACAAGCAGCCTGATCCTTCGACAGGACTCTTCGCCATGAGCGATTTGCAGCTCGGCCTGATCGTTGTCGGCATCCTGGTGGTCGCTGGCGTTTACGCGTTCAACCGCTTCCAGGAGCTGCAGCTGCGCCGCCGGGTCGAAAGCCGCTTCGCGCAGCCGCCCGAAGACGTCCTGATGGGCGACCCGACCACGCCTACGGCGCGAGCCGATGAAGAGCGCATAGAGCCGAGCTTCGGCGTGCCGGCGGACGAGGCGGGTGTTGCCGAGCCGCCTTCCGAACCGCCCGCTGAGCCGTCGTTGCAACCGGTTACCGAGCCGGCCTCCGAGCCCGTCGCAATGCATGCGCACCCATCCGCCGCAACGACAACCGCGACAGCTGCGGCTGCGGTATCCGTTCCAGACGCACCGCCGGTGGACGTGGCGATCGATTATGTGTGCAGCATCGAAGCACCGGAACCGATCGGTGTGGCGACGCTGGAGCGATTTGCGAAAGCGGTGAACGCGATCGGCAAGCCGGTTGCGGTGCATGGGTGGAGCGCCCGAGGCGGCGATTGGGTCGCGCTGCCCGGCAGCGGCGGCTCGGCGATCACGCGCGTGCAGGCTGCGCTGCAGCTGGCCGATCGCGCCG
The DNA here is from genome assembly GCA_009377585.1 of Betaproteobacteria bacterium. Classification (NCBI taxonomy): domain Bacteria; kingdom Pseudomonadati; phylum Pseudomonadota; class Betaproteobacteria; species Betaproteobacteria bacterium. The sequence continues at coordinate 70,893 of WHTS01000010.1, read as the reverse complement.
GCGCGATCAATCGGGTGCAGCTGTCGAGCTTGCGCGACCTCGCGCTGCAGCTGGCGGAGCGCATCGGCGGCGCATGCCGTTGCGCGGATATCGATCAGGCCGCGAAGCTCGCCGCCGATATCGATCGCTTCTGTAGCCAGGTGGACGTATCGGTCGGTTGCAACGTCGTACCGCGCAGCGGCGCTGCGCTGCCCGGCACCAAGGTCCGCGGTCTGCTGGAATCGGCGGGCTTCGCGCTCGAACCGAGCGGACGCTTCGTACTGCGCGCCGAGGACGGCCGCATCCTGCTCTGCGCCGACGACATCGAGGGCGCCGCACTCACCGCGGAACGGCTGCGCTCGGGCCCGGTTGCGGGCTTCACGCTTTCGATGGACGTCCCGCGCGTGAGCGGCGGGTCGCGGGTGTTCGAGCGCATGATCGAGCTTGCGCGCCATCTCGCGCACAAGCTCGACGCGGTCGTGGTGGACGACAACCGGGCCGAGCTCACCGATGCAGGCTTGAAGGTCATCCGCGCGCAGCTCAAGTCGGTGCACGCCGCTATGGAAGCCCAGGGCATTCCCCCCGGCGGAGCGCTGGCGGCGCGCCTTTTCTCCTGATGGATCGGGCGCGGCTCAGCCGCAGTCATGCTAGAGCGCTGCGCAAGGAGATTGTGCACCACAATTACCTCTACTACGTGCTCGATGCGCCGGAGATCACCGACGCCGAGTACGACGCGCTCTTTCGCGAGCTGGAGGCGATCGAGCAGACCCATCCCGAGTGGATCACGCCCGATTCGCCCACGCAGCGCGTCGGCGCCACGCCGCTCACTCAGCTTGCTGCGGTCACGCACCGCGTGCCGATGCTCTCGCTCGGCAACGCCTTCAGCGAAGACGAAGTCGAGGGCTTCGACCGGCGCGTGCGCGAGGCGCTGGATGCCAGCCGCATCGAGTATTCGTGCGAGCCGAAGTTCGACGGACTCGCCGTTACGCTGGCCTACGAGGGCGGACGCTTCGTACAGGGCGCAACCCGAGGCGACGGCTATACCGGCGAGGACGTAAGCACGAACCTGCGCACGATCCGGGCCATTCCGCTCACACTCGACTCGAAGCGTGCACCGCGCCTGCTCGAAGTTCGCGGCGAAGTCCTCATGCTCAAACGCTCGTTCGCGCAGCTCAACGAGCGCCAGAGCGAGCGCGGCGAGCGTACCTTCGTCAATGCCCGCAACGCGGCCGCGGGCTCGCTGCGCCAGCTCGATCCGAAACTCACCGCGGCGCGCCCACTCACCTTCTTCGCCTACGGCATCGGGGCGACCGAGGGTTATGAGCCACCCGCGAAGCATTCGGATCTGCTCGAATTTCTGCACGAGTTGCGTTTCCGCGTAGCGCCGGAGCGACGCGTCGTCCGCGGTGTCGAAGGGCTGCTCGGCTACTACCGAGAGATCGGCGAGCAGCGCGCCGAGCTGCCGTACGACATCGACGGGGTCGTCTACAAGGTGAATTCGCTGCGCCAGCAGGCGGCACTCGGATTCGTCTCGCGCGCCCCGCGCTTTGCTCTGGCGCACAAGTTTCCGGCCGAAGAGGCCACCACGACCGTGACCGGGATCGAAGTGCAGGTCGGCCGCACCGGGGCGCTGACCCCCGTGGCGCGGCTGCAGCCCGTGTTCGTCGGCGGCGTGACGGTGACCAACGCCACGCTGCACAACGAAGACGAAGTCCGGCGCAAGGACGTGCGCATCGGCGATAGCGTGGTGGTGCGCCGCGCCGGCGACGTGATCCCGGAAGTCGTGCGCGTGCTGACCGAGCGCCGGCCGGCCGATGCGCGCATCTTCCACATGCCCAAGCACTGCCCCGTGTGCGGCTCGGATGTCTACCGCGAGCCCGATGAAGCCGTGAGCCGCTGCGCGGGCGGGCTGGTCTGCGCGGCGCAGCGCAAGCAGGCGCTGCTGCATTTCGCCTCGCGCCGGGCGATCGACATCGACGGTTTCGGCGAGAAGATCGTCGATCAGCTGGTGGAGCGGGGGATGCTGCACACGCCGGCCGACATCTATCGGCTGAGCGTGGATCAGCTCGCCTCGCTCGATCGCATGGGCGAAAAGTCCGCCGCCAATCTGTGCGCGGCGATCGACCGCAGCCGCCGCACGACCCTGCCGCGGCTGGTGTATGCGCTCGGAATACGGCATGTCGGGGAAGCGACCGCGCGCGATCTCACCAACCACTTCGGCAGCCTGGACGGCATCGTGCATGCCGACGAGGAGGCGCTCCTGCAGGTTTCCGAAGTTGGCGCCGTGATCGCCGCCAGCATCGCGCGCTTCTTCGCCGAACCGCACAATCGGGAAGTCATCGATGCGCTGCGCAAGGCGGGCGTCGCCTGGCCCGAAGGCAAGCCGAAGAAGGCGAGCTCGAACGGCCCCGAAGCCGGCAAGACCTTCGTGCTCACCGGCACGCTGCCCAATCTCAGTCGGGACGAAGCGCGTGACATGATTCAGGGCGCGGGCGGCAAGGTGAGCGGCAGCGTGTCGAAGAAGACCGATTATGTCGTGGCCGGGGCCGATCCCGGGTCGAAGCTTGCCAGGGCCGAGGAGCTCGGTGTGGCCGTGATCGATGAAGCGCAGTTGCTGCAACTGCTGGGACGATGAGGGCATGCTGAGTCCCGATGAAGCCTGGCGGATACTGCATTCGGCCGAGCGGCTTGTGCGCGCAGCCGAGATCGACGCCACCCTGCAGCGCCTTGCTGGCGAGATCGCGGCACGCATTGCGGATCGCACGCCGCTGGTGCTGACGGTCATGGGCGGTGCGGTCGTATTCAGCGGGCATCTGCTGCCGCTGCTCGCGTTCCCGCTGGAGCTCGACTATGTCCACGTGACGCGCTACGGCGATACCACCCGCGGCGGAAGCCTGGAATGGAAGGTTCGCCCGCGCATACCGGTTCAGGGCCGCACCGTGCTCGTGCTCGACGACATCCTGGACGAAGGCATCACGCTGGCCGCGATCCGAGACGGGCTGGTGGCCGAGGGGGCGAAGGATGTCCATTGCGCCGTGTTCGCGGACAAGTCGATCGGGCGCAGCAAGCCGATCGCGGCGGATTTCGTCGGCATCACGTTGCCGAATCGATACGTGTTCGGCTTCGGCATGGACGTTCACGGCGCCTGGCGCAACCTGCCCGAGATCTATGCCCTGAGCGAGTCGAACCGGCTTTGATTTTCGCGCTGGAGGGATGCCCTGCCAGCGCGCCGTATTCGGGCGTATGAGCTTGTGCACGCGCAGGGAAGTGCGGGCACGAACGGTGCTTAATTTCTTTTCCACCCACCGGCACAATCGCCCCATCTAACAACGGCGCTGCCGTGGCTTCGAGGAGCTCTGCGGTTGTCAAGCCAGCAGGACCATTGAATGGACTCCGGATTTTGCCGCGGCACACCCCCTGCCCGGGAAATGCATTTTGCACACATCAAAACATCGCACTAACGCCCTGAAATGACATGTGAATCACGGCACTGGTTTTGCATGCCGATGGGTGTAAAATTCTATTTCAGCCAACGCAAGAACTTTCCGCATCCGGAGACGTTTCATGACCCCAAAAACCGCGGCTGCTCATGTCGCCACAGAAATCGTCAGCTTCCCGGACTATGTCGTCAACGCCAAGGCGCGGGCATGGATCGGTGACATGGTGGCGTTGTGCAAGCCCGACGACGTTCATTTCGTGGACGGAAGCGAAGACGAAAACTCGCGGCTGTGCAGCCAGATGGTCGCCTCCGGTGTCCTCATCAAGCTCGATCCGAAGCTGCGGCCCAACAGCTATCTGGCGCGCTCCCATCCCTCGGATGTCGCCCGAATGGAGGATCGAACTTTCGTCTGCAGCCGCAACCGCGAAGATGCCGGGCCGAACAACAACTGGATCGATCCGGCGCAGATGAAGGCGAAGCTCGGCAAGCTCTTCGATGGCTGCATGCGCGGGCGCACGATGTACGTCGTTCCCTTCTCGATGGGCCCGCTCGGCTCGCACATCGCGCATATCGGCATCGAGATCACTGATTCGCCCTACGTCGTGGTGAATATGCGCATCATGACCCGCATGGGGCGCGCCGTCTGGGACGTGCTCGGCGACAAGGGCGAGTTCGTGCCGGCGCTGCACTCGGTAGGCCGGCCGCTCAAGTCGGGCGAGAAGGACGATATCTGGCCGAACAATCCGGAGAAGTACATCGTCCAGTTTCCGGAAGAGAAATCGATCTGGTCATTCGGCTCCGGTTATGGCGGCAATGCGTTGCTCGGCAAGAAATGCTTTGCGTTGCGCATCGCCTCCGTGCTGGCGAAGGAGCAGGGCTGGCTCGCCGAGCACATGCTCATCCTCGGCCTGCAGTCTCCGCAAGGCGAGAAGACCTATGTCGCGGCGGCGTTCCCGAGCGCCTGCGGCAAGACCAACCTGGCGATGCTGATTCCACCCAAGGCGTTCGAGGGCTGGAAGACGACCACGGTCGGTGAAGACATCGCCTGGATCAAGCCCGGCAAGGACGGGCGCTTCTACGCGATCAATCCCGAAGCCGGTTTCTTCGGCGTGGCGCCGGGGACCTCCTACAGCACCAACGCGAACGCGATGGACACGCTCAAGGCCAACGTCATTTTCACCAACGTGGCGTTGACGCCCGAAGGCGACGTATGGTGGGAGGGCATGACCAAACAGCCGCCGGCGCGCCTGATCGACTGGCTGGGCAAGGAATGGACGCCGGATAGCGGCCGTCCTGCTGCGCATGCGAATGCGCGCTTCACCGTCCCGGCAGGGCAGTGTCCGTCGATCGACTCGGAATGGGAAAATCCGGATGGGGTGCCGATCAGTGCGTTCATTTTCGGTGGACGGCGCAGTATCGGCGTGCCTCTCGTGGTCGAAGCGTTCAACTGGGACTACGGGGTGTACATGGCCGCGACCATGGGCTCGGAAACCACGGCAGCATCCACCGGCAAGGTGGGCGTCGTGCGCCGCGACCCGTTTGCCATGCTGCCGTTCTGCGGCTACCACATGGGCGACTACTTCAATCACTGGCTGCGCATGGGCCGCGTGGTGGAGAACCCGCCCAAGGTCTTCGGCGTCAACTGGTTCCGCCTGGACGAGAGCGGCAAGTTTCTGTGGCCAGGCTTCGGCGAGAACATGCGCGTGCTGAAGTGGATCGTCGAGCGGGTCAACGGCAAGGTGGGAGCGAAGGAAAGCCGGCTTGGCTGGATGCCGCGCTACGAGGACATCGAGTGGAAGGGGCTGGAGGCCGTCAGCCGCGCGCAGTTCAACGAGCTGATGAGCGTGGATACGAAGGTCTGGCAAGAGGAGCTGGATGCGCACGGCGAGCTGTTCGAGAAGCTCAAGTCGCGCCTCCCGCGCCAGTTCGTGCTCAAGCGCGAGTTGTTCAGCTTGAGCTTGTAGCACTGAGTGCCCGCTCGCGGCACTGAATGCGCCAGCTACGCCACAAAAAAGCCCCGGGATGCGGGGCTTTTTTCGATAGACTGGCAGACGATGGCCGCACGCGAGGCACGACGTTGCAGGCTACTCTCCGGCTATTCGGGATAAGACGCAATCCCGTACATGACGAGCAGGACGGGCGTCGGTTTCGTATCCGGACCGAATGCAGCCTGGAAGATCTCGGCAATGGCCCCGCTGGTGTAGATTTCCGAAAGCGCACGGTTCACCGCGAGCTGCATCGCGGCGTCCCCATACGGCAGCGCGATCGCATACGGCTCGAAGCCGAGGTCCTCCTCCATGACGCCGTACTGAGCCGGATCCTTCACTTTCCGGGCAAGCCCGTGGAGCAGAATCTTGTCGCCGGCAAACGCATCGATCGAGCCGGCCTCCAGCGCCGCAACCGCCTCCTCCCGATTCTTCATCGCCACGACGGTCGCCTTCACGCCCTGGCGCTTCATCGCTGTTTCGAGCGCTTTCTGGTTGGTGGTTCCTGCGACCACCGCGATCTTCTTTCCCGCCACTCCCGCGAAAGTGGATACACCCGACGCCCGGCGAACCAGCAAGCCGGTCGTGTCGACGAAGATCGGGCTCGAAAAGTCGACCTGCGCCATGCGCGACAGCGTTGCGGTGGTCGAGCCGCACTCCATGTCGATCTGTCGCTCTCGCACGAGCTCCAGGCGGTTCTGGGACGTCGTCGCCACCCACTTGATGGCGAGCGGCTGGACCTTGATCTGGCGTCCGATGCTGGCAGCGACCCGCTTGCACAGCTCCACGCTGTAACCCGCGGGTTGTTTCGCTTGATCGGCGTACGCAAACGGCAACGCGTCGGTGCGGTAGCCGATCGTGATGGTCTTGCTGTCCCGGATGTGCTCGAGGGCGGGTTTCGCGTTCTGTGCATACAGGACCGGGGACGCGAGGAACAGCATCATTGCCGCGGCGATTCGAATCATGTTCTGGCCTCCGACTTGACGATCGCCCCAGCATAGAGGCTCGCGACCGTTGCGGCAACGGGCATGTGCCGAAACATGTCCATGGCTTCGTCATCGAACAAGCGAAGAGCGCTTGGTTGCAACAGCCGTGCGTGCTAGCCTGCGGCTCGATTCGACCGCAAAGAGCAGGCAATGAAACCAATAGACCGACTGACTTATTCGCCCATCGTCGAGCGAGCGTCGCTGAAGTTACCCGGCAACGCCCGGGTGGCGGTATGGATCATCGTCAACGTCGAAGTGTGGGACATTGGCCGCCTGATGCCGCGGCAGGTGCTGCCGCCGCCGACGGGGTTGACGCAACTGCCCGACGTGCCGCACTGGTCGTGGCACGAGTACGGCATGCGGGTCGGGTTCTGGCGCATGAAGGCCGCACTCGATCGGCTCGGCATCGTCCCTTCGCTCACCTGCAATGCGCGCGTATGCGAGGTCTATCCGCAGGTCGCCGCAGCCGCGCGCGAGGGCAAATGGGAATTCATGGGTCACAGCTACGATCAGCGCCCGATCCATTCCGAGTCCGATCAGCGGGCCATGATCGGCCGCTCGCTCGATATCCTGGAGCGCTTCAGCGGCAAGCGTCCCGTGGGATGGCTGAGCCCGGGGCTCACCGAGACGCTCTACACCCCGGAATACCTCGCCGAAGCCGGAGTGCGCTATATCGCTGACTGGGTGATCGACGACGAGCCCGTCTGGATCGACACGGCCCATGGGCCGCTGGCCGCGATGCCGTATACGGTGGAGCTGAACGACATCGCGATGATGCCTGTGCAGCACCACGCCGCCGCCGAGTTCGTCTCCCGTTGTGCGGACCAGTTCGAGCGCTTATACGAGGAAGGCAAGACGCGCCCGAAGATCATGGCGATCGCGGTGCATCCGTACATCTCGGGCGTGCCTCATCGCATCAAGTATTTCGAGCAGGTGCTCGAGACGCTGCAAAGTCGACCCGGGGTCGTGTTCTGGACCGGCGAGCGCATCCTCGACTGGTTCGAGCGCGCGCTGCCGCGTCCCAAAGCAGCGCCGCGCCCCGCGTCCTAGCCCGGATATTTCATCGGGGCACGGGAGTTCGCCGGGAATTCGCGAACGTATACGTTCGCATCGGCGAACGGCGAGTCGAGTTGCGAGCCAGTTGAAATATCCGGGCTGGCCCGCTTCAGCAGGAGCCGTCACCGGTCAGGCAGGCGCCGAGCGAGCGATACAGGCCACGGGAGAATATCAGCGGCTCGACGTCGCGATACGCGTAGCGGACCACCTGGCCGATCAGGATGACGTGATCGCCGGAATAGTGGCGCGTTTCGTTGCGGCACTCGATGTGCGCGGCAACGCCTGGGATGAGCGGCACGCCGCCTTCACCGCTCGCCCAGGAAACGCCTTCGAACCGGTCGCGCACCGGCGAGGAGAAGCGCCGCGACAGCTCGAACTGGTCGCAGGCCAGGATGTTGACCGCGAAGCGGGGCGCCTGCAGGAAAACCTGCAGATTGGGCGAGTAGAGCGACAGACTCCACAGCACCAGGGGCGGCTGGAGCGAAACCGAGGCGAACGAGTTGCAGGTGAGCCCGACCGGACGGCCCTCGGGCGTGCACGTGGTCACGATGGTGACGCCGGTCGCGAACATGCCGAACGCATTGCGCAAGTCGCGCATGTCGAATCCGACGGATTTCGTATCGCTGCCTTCGTTCATCGATTTTCTGCTACGGTTATCCGCTGGGCAGGGGAGGAGGCCACGAGCGTGCGAATCATGGTCGCTCGTCAGATGGTCGGATGATCGATGCGAATGCCGAGCGCGACTTTGCCGTAGAGCGAGGCGGCGACATCCCAGGTGAGGGCATTGTGGCTGTTCGCCGCGTGCACGTCGCGAAATGCCCGCTGGATGGCGCGCTGGTCGTACAGGGCATCGCCCCCCGAAGCTTCGAACAACAAGTCGACCGCGCGCGTGCACAGCCGTGCGGCGTAGGCGCCGTCGCGCCGCAACGCGACCTTGGTCTCGAGCGGCGGTATCTCGCCCTGACGCGCGATCGCCATTGCTTGCTCGCACCGGTCCAGCATCACCAGGCGGGCAGCGTTGATCGCCGCCGATGCTTCGGCCAGACGAATCTGCACCGGCGCATAGTCGGCCACGCGGGTGGCGGAATACGCCGCCAACCGGTTGGCCGTCTCGGCGGTAAAGCTCGCGACCGCGCCTTCGGCGATGCCGAGCGACGTGCCCGCGACCACGTAGGGAAACATGTCGAACACGGGAAGCCGGTAGAGCGCCCCGGGATTGACGGCTGACCCCGGAGTCGCGCCGCCGCGCGCATCGGAAACCGCGAGCGTACGATAAGCCGCCACGAAGATGTCCTGAACTTCGATGTCCTTGCTGCCGGTGCCCTTGAGGCCCGCGGCGAACCAGGTGTCGATCGGCCGGTAATCGGACTGGGGCACGAGGAACATCCGGTACTCGCCTTCGCCGCTCGCCTCGTCGTGCACCACGGCGCCCAGCATCGACCAGCGGCTCGGGTCGATGCCGCTGGAGAACTTCCACCGGCCCGAAAGACGATAGCCACCGTCGACGCGGTACGCATGACCTGCGGGGAAAACGAAGGCGGAGGCAATCAGCGTATCCGCCGACTCGTCCCAGATCTCGTCCTGTGCTTTCGGATCCCACATTGCCAGCATCCAGTGATGACTGGCGAGATTCGCATAGACCCACGCTGTCGACCCGCAACCCTGGCCGATGAGGGCACAGACTTCGACCAGGGTTCGAAACGGTAGCTCCGAGCCGCCAACTCGCCGTGGCTGCAGGATACGGAACAGCCCGGTGGCATGCAGCTCGTGGATCGTCTCCGGCGGCAGCTGGCGCAGCGCCTCGGTCTTGGCGGTGCGCTCCCTGAGCTCGGGGATGAGCCGGCGCGCGCGTTCCAGCGCGTCCTCGCGATCGAGCGCCGGTTGCAGTTCCAGTGCTTGCATCATGCGCTCACCTCGTTGCCTCGACCGAATGCGATCGGCGTGCTGCCGGAGTCGGAGCCGCCGGCCCGGCTCAAAGCCCCGCGCGGTTGCGTCCCTTGACTGCCGGGTTGACCACATTGAGCGGCCACTCGCCGCGCAGCACGCGCCGGACCTCGTTCGGCGCGCCCGCCTGCAGTCCCTTCATCGCCTGTTCGCTGTACCACGCAACATGGGGGTTCACGATCACGTTATCGCGCCCGCGCAGCGGATGCGGATTCGGCAGCGGCTCGGGATCGGTCGTGTCCAGCGCGCAGCCTGCAAGCTTGCGTGCATCGAGCGCGCGCACCAGCGCCGGGGTATCGACGATCGGGCCACGCGAGCAGTTGACCAGGAAGGCGCTCGGCTTCATGCACGCGAACAGCGCGTCGTTGAACATGCCACGCGTCTGGGGTGTGAGCGGCGGGTGTAGCGAGACGATGTCGGCCTGCGCGAGCATCGCCTCGAGCTCGCTCGGCGCGCCCGGAATCCCCGCTGGCGTCTCGCGCACGAAGGGATCGTGGTAGAGCACGCGCATGCCGAACGCACCCGCGCGCAGCGCCACCTGGCGCGCGATGTTGCCGAACCCCACCAGCCCCAGCGTGCTGCCGGCGAGACGGAAAAGCGGCTTTCCGGGCGGCACTTCCCAGCGCCCGTCGCGCACCAGCCGATCGTAGAACACCACCTTGCGGGCGCAGGCGAGCACCATCGCCATGGCATGCTCGGCCACTTCCTCGATGCAGTAGGTGGGATTGTTGGTGACGATGATGCCGGCCGCCGTGGCCGCTTCCAGGTCGATGGTGTCGACGCCGATGCCGTAGCGGGCGATCAGCCTGCACCGGGGCATCTGCGCCATCACCTCGGCCGTGATCGGGCCGGCATAGGTGTTGAGCAGCGCATCGCAGTCGGCGGCCTGGGCAACGAACTCGTCCGGCTTCTTGGTTTGCAGCGCGGTCAATTGCGCAACCCCGTCCAGGATCTCGTGCTCGACCGCGAGCGAGTCCCAGACGTAGTCGGTCAACACCACCTTCGCCTTGTCGCTCATATTCTCTCCCGTGTCACGCGCCTGCGTAGATCTCGGCGTTCCAGCAATTCGGCGGCTGGCGTCCCGCGACGATGGCGGCCACGTTGTCGACCACCACATCGGCCATTGCGGCGCGCAGCCGTAGGGTGGCGCTGCCCATGTGCGCCGTCACCACCACGTTGTGAAGCGCAAGCAGGCGAGGATCGATGTCGGGCTCGGTCTCGAACACATCCAGGCCCGCCCCGGCGATCTTCCCGTTCTCCAGCGCCGCGATGAGCGCTTGCTCGTCGACGACCGGCCCGCGCGATGCGTTGATGAGGAACGCATGCGGCTGCAGCAGCGACAGCGCGCGTGCATCGATCAGGTGGTGCGTCTTTTCGGTGAGCGCGACGTGCAGCGACACGAAATCGGAGCGGCGCAGGACATCGTCGAAGCTCACCCAGGTGAGATTGAGGCTGCGTTCCTGCTCGGGCGCGAGGCGCCTGGGATCGTGGTACAGCACCGGCATCTTGAATCCGAGCGCGCGCCGCGCCATTTCCTTGCCCACGCCGCCGGCACCCAGGATGCCGAGCGTGCGCCCGGAGACATCCGCGCCCGTGAAATACATCGATTGCGCACCGGGAATGATGCCCGCGCGCGCCTTGCGGTCGGACTCGGAGACCCGCCGCGCAACCGTCATCAGCAGCGCCCAGGCGAGATCCGCGGTCGAATCGTCGAGCAGCGAGGACGGAATGACCGTCACGGGGATGCGGCGCTCGGTGGCTGCCGCGACATCGATGTTGGCGGGCGTGATCGTCATCGATGCGATCGCGCGCAGAGCCGGGTTGGCCGCGATGACGGCAGCCGTGATCCGATCGTGCAGCAGGCAGAGAAGAATGTCGCAGCGCTTTAGCGCAGCGATCAACTCCTGCTCGGTCGGGATGTGCAGTGGGTCGGGATTGAGATCGACCTCGCCCAGGGTGCGCAGGCGTTCCATCGCGCCGGGCGCGATCGGCTGGGTGATGTAGATCCTCGGACGCATGCTCGCTGGTCGAATGCTACGAGGCCGCTAGAAAAGAGTTCGAAAAGTTGCGTCGATTGTATCGTCAATTCTTGCCCGCGACACGGCGCGCGTCGGCGCGACAACATGCCCGCGTGCGCGGGCATGACGGGGTCAGCCTGCCTAGCCCATCCAGCGCACGACGCCGGCCACGCCGTCCACCGCCATGCGGGCGCCGTCGGGAATGCGCTGCGTCGCTTCGTGCACGCCGAGCACCATCGGAATGCCGCGTTCGCGCGCGAGCGAGGCGAGGTGCGAGGTGCTGCCGCCGAGCTCGGAGACGAGCCCGGCAACGCGCGGCAGCACCTGGCTCAGCGCAGGTCCCGCCACCTTGGTGACCAGGATGTCGCCCGGCGCAACACGGGCGAGCTCGCATTCGCAATTGACGACCACGGCGCGGCCTTCGCCCCAGCCGATGCCGGCCGGATGACCGTTGAGCCGCGGATGATGCAGCCACGCCTTGTCCGTCTCCTGCGCGGGGCGCATGTGCAGCGGGCGCGCCTGCAGCAGCTTGAACCCTTCGCCGTCGAGCGCCCACTCGATCTCGACCGGCATGGTCATGAGCTCGGCTATGCGCTTCATCATCCGTCCGAGCTCGCTTGCCTGGACCACATCGAGGCAGGGCGTGGTCATCAACGCCTTGGGCACGAGCTGCGCCATCGGCTCGGCCCGATGCACGCAGCCGACGCTATGGTCCTTGCGGCCGGCGATAGTTTCCAGCACCTCGCCCTCGGCGCTCAGCTGGTAGCGGTCGGGCGTCACCTCGCCTTGCGCGATCGACGAGCCCAGCCCCCATGTGGCGCTCAGCAGCATGCCGCCGTCGGCCGTCTGGCTCATGCCGCCGCCGGCCGCGTGCGCGCTGATCAGCGGCTGCACCAGCACGGCCATCGCGGTATCCGCTGGGTCGAGCTCGTGCGTCGCCATGTAGCGCAGCGCCCGCGTCGCCCACAACGCGCCCCAGCACGCACGCACCGCGGTCATGAACTCCTGCTCGTCCTCGAGACCGAGAAAACTTTCGAACTGGCCGGCGAAGCTCGCGCCCTCGCGATCCTCGACCAGGGCGGACGAGCGCACGACGAGCAGCGCGCCGGTTTCGTCGGCCAGGCGCCGGCGCGCTGCGAGCAGCGGCTCGAGGATCTCCGGGATGATGGGCTTGTCGAGCAGCCCCAGCTTCATGTCGAGCGCGTAGCGGCGAGCGCGCATTCCGTCTTCGGTGGCGAACGCGCTGCGTGCCGAATTCTCCAGCCCGAGCGCCTTGATCTGCGCGCGATACGCGTCCGCGGCAAGGCAGAAACCGCCCGGCACCGGAAAACCCGCTCGTTTCAGCGCAGCCTGGTTGGCGGACTTGGGGCCGACGCGGCTTGCGTCGCAGGATTCCGCTGAGCCGAGCTGAAGGATGTAATTCGACATGAGAGGTTGTGGACCAGTAGGTTTGCGTCCCTCTCCCTCCGGGAGAGGGATCGAGGGTGAGGGAGAGTCGGCTCCCAGCCCCTCACCCCGGGGGGAGAGGGGAGCTGGTCAGCCAGGAAAGTGCGGTCAGCGTCCGGCGAGGGTGGAATAGCCCGGCATCGGATCCACGACGGTGATCTGCTCCACCGGGAAGCTGGAAATGATCTCGATCTTGTCCTTGTGCACGATCAGCATCTCCTCGATGCGCACGCCCCACTGGTGCATCTTGCCGTGCTGGGTCTCCAGCGCGAAGACCATCCCTTCCTGTATGTCGATCGGATGGTCCAGCGACCAGATGCGCGAGATGACGGGCGGATCGTACTGCGCCAGTCCGAGCCCGTGGCCCCACAGGTTGGCGGCGGCCTGGTCCTCGTCCTTGTAACCCCAGGTGTCCATCGCCGAAGGCCATTTGGAGGCGATGTCGCGGGTGGTCGCGCCGACCTTCACTTCCTTGATCGAGTCGTACAGCCACTTGAGCGCCGTCGCATACACGTCCTTCTGTTCCTGGGTCGGCTCCTTGCCCACGGAGTAGGTGCGGTAGTAGCAGGATTTGTAGCCGTTCCAGGTGAGCGCGGCGAGGTCCATGAAGACGATGTCGCCGGGTTTGACGATACGATCCGAGAAGTTGCGCCAGTTGGGCCAGGTGTTCGGACCGGAAGAGACGATCACGTCCTCGACGTCTTCCATGCCGGGAATGTTGTAGAGATATTCCATGATGTGCGCGGTGAGCTGGTTTTCGGTGCGCCCGGGCTGCAGGAACTTCATGAACTCCCAGTGTGCCGCATCCCCGATCGCTCCGACCATGCGCAGGCATTCCTGCTCGTCGACGTTCTTCACGGCGCGCGCTTCCATCATCGGCGACATGCCGTCGGTCCACTCGATGCCCTCGTCCTTGAAGATCTGGATCATGTTGATGTCGATGAAGTCCACGCCCAGCTTCATGCCCGCGACGTTGCTCTTCTTCATCTCCTGCTTGATCGCATTGGTGAACTTGCGCACCTGCTGCAGCGATGCGGGACCGGCCGCGCCCTTGATCCAGGCGTAGGACCAGCGCACGTTCTCCTTCGGTATCCAGGGGGAATGGCGCTCGATCTGGAAACCGATGTCGCCCTGCTCGAACAGCACCGGCTTGTCGTCGCCGCACAACATGGCATAGCGCAGGCCGGGCTTGAGCCGATTCCAGCCCGGCGTCAGCGTGCTGGTGACGTAGCGGACGTTCTCGTCGTACATGAGCAGCATCGCGCCCAGACCGTGCGCCTTCATGCGCTCGCGCGCGCGCTCGAGGCGGTAGTTGCGCAGGCGCTCCCAGTTGACCCGCTGTTGCCAATCCAGACCCACCATCCCGAAATTTGACACGTCGTTCCTCCAGTCAGGGCGATATCAGCAGCGGTACGGGGCTGCGCCGTGCCGCTATCCGAAACGGGAAAAAATTGTAGCACGCGCCTGCGCCATGTCCGGACAAAAAAATTCAGGCGAGAAGCTCGATATCGTGCAGCTCCGGCTCGTCTTCGAGCGCGACCTCGTTCTCGATCAAACGGCCGCAGCCCGGGCAGAAGAACTGGCGGAAAACCGGCCGGGCATCGATGAATCGCGCCGGGTCGCCGACGATCGGATTGGCCGCTTCGATGGGCGCGTCGTAGCGGGCGCAGGCGAGCTTGTAGTTGGCGCCGACCGGGCCCAGGTCGGTCGCACAGCCGGCGCAGCTGAATCGTTCCTGACCGCCTTGCACGCGCACCGCCAGATTCTCGGTGGCCCGAAACCGCGCTTCGCCGTCGAGGCGCTGCGGCGGGGATCCGGGAAGTGTCGCCTGGGCGAGCCGCTGGCGGCGAAGTTCGGCGCGCCACGCTTCGGTTCCTTTCCGATCGAGGCTGCCGTCGGGGTTCAGGACGACGCCGTAGGTATCGCGCGCGGCAGCGGGGGAGACGGAGTCCTGATCCACGTCCGCCGCCACCCGTTCGGGGTCGCGCTCCAGCGGATCGCCGAATCCGGCCGCCGCCGACCACAACACGGCATACACGTCGCCGGGCCGCTGGACGAAATTCTGCTGGCGCAGCTGCAGCACCTCCTCGGTGCCTTCGAGCTCATCGATGTCGGCGGGCAGGTGCGAGGCCGAGAGCCGTTGAGCCACGTCGCTTTCTCGAACAAACCGGTACCGGTTCACCGCGCCGGGGTAGCCGGCCATCATGCCCGCGGAAGTCGGGATCGCATTGCCCGACGACAATGTGTCGTGCACGATCTCGGCCGTGCCGTGGGCGACGAAGCACGATTCGGCCGACAGTCCCCCGCGCCAGCGGCCGGCGCCGCCCGAATCCGTCACCTCCTTGCGGTATAGGAACAGCACCGGGAACGACTGCTCGGTATGCTCGACGTTGGGCAGCTTGCAGATCGGGGTGCGCGACTGGCCGCCGGTCGATATCCCGTCGGCATGGGCGAAGGCGCCGATGGCGCCACCGATCGGATCCACCAGGATGTAGCCGAAGCGCTCGCCCCACTGGTCGATGCCGCGGAACACCGTCGCCGGCCATTGGCTGGTGCCGCCGATGCACATGATGTCGGCGCGCATCTCGGGATCGCTGTAGATCATCTTCGAGAGCACGTTGTAGGCGGGATAGAGCGATATCTCCATCGCCTGCACCGGCGCGGTCGACACCGAGGCGGGAAAGTCCGCGCAGTTGAGCGTTCCGGGCGTGGGATCGAATTCGCAATGACGCAGCGCGCCGCCTACCGAGAAATACTGGTCCCAGCACATCAGCTCGTTCAGCGCCACCAGCATCGAGCCCCGCCAGCCCGAATAGGTGGCGTTCATGGCGCCTTCCTGCGGCGCGGTGCCGTCGTTGCGGAAGACCAGCGTGTCGCCTCGCTTCTCGACTTCGAGGCAGACGCGGTAGGTCGAGCGGTCGCCCGGGCGACAGCATTCGACGTAGGTACGCTCGCGAAAGATGCCGTCGCGCAAGCGGCCGAGCTTGCGCACGAATGCGCGCTCGCCGTTGTCCAGGATGCGTTTCATCACCGCCTTGATCGTGCTCGCTCCGTAGCGGCGGATGAGTGCGAGAACGCGGTCACGAGCGGTGGTGTTGCCGGCGAGCTGGGCGCGGAAGTCGAGCGCGACCGAGGCGGGCTTGCGCGACGCGCGCAGATACAGCTCCTCGATATCGCGCCTGACCCGGTCGCCTTCGACGATCTTCACCGGCGGGATCAGAATGCCCTCGTCGAACGCGTCGCGCGCCGCAGGGCAGAAGCTTCCGGGCGTGATGCCGCCGATATCGTATTGATGCAGGCAGTTGGTCACCCAGCAGAACAGCGCACCTTCCCAGAACACGGGGCAGAGCAGCATCACGTCCTGCTGGTGCGCCGCGCCCACCCACGGGTCGTTGGCCAGGAACATGTCGCCCTCGCGGATGCCGGGATTGTCGCTGCGGTATTCGAGGGTCCACTTCACCTGCGTGTCGGTGACGCCCGACATGTACTGCATGTACGGGCCGAAGAAGACGAATTCGGCATCCTCGGTGAGGATCGAAGGGTTCAGGTCGAGCGCGTACATCGCCACCGGCGAGCCGGAGAGGCGCTGGATGGTGGCGCCGTGCTCCTCGTTCACGTTCCACAGCGCGTGGCGCACGACCTCGTAGGTCACCGGATCGATCTCGGGGGCGCAGTCCCGATGCAGCTCGAGACTCGATGCGATGCGAAGCTCGCGCGGCGGGACATACGGCCGATTGCGGCCATCGAATGGCTCGGCGGGCAGGGCGCTCAAGCGGGCAGCCGTCATGGCGTGCTCTCGAAAGTCAGGACGAAATTGCCGAGCTCGTCGACGCGCAGCCGCGTGCCCGGCTGAACCACTACCGTGGTGTCGCGGGTTTCGATGATGGCCGGGCCGGCGAACGCATTGCCGCACAGTAGTTGCTCGCCGTCGTAAACGGCGGTAGGAACGAGCGCCTTTGCCCCAGGCCACCAGATGTCGCGTGCGGGGCGCCGGGCTTCGGCAGGCGGCGCCGCGTCGGCAAGCGGCATCGGCAGGAACTGCGGCCGAGGCGTGAGGGCTCGTGCTCGCAGGCGGATCGTCACGATCTCCAGGCGAGCGCCTGCGAGTGCCGAGCCCCGGCCGTACAGTTGCTCGTAGCGGGCGACGAAGCGACGGCGCAGATCGCTTTCGCAATCGGCAGCCATTCGGCTTGCATCCAGCGCAACCTCGACCTCGTTGATCTGACCGTGATGGCGCATGTCGATGGCGAGCTCGAAGCGATGCCGCTCGGTGGCGACGCCCTCGCTGAGCAGCCGCTCGCGTGCCTCGTGCTCCAGCGCGGCGGCGATCGCATCGATGCGCGCGGCTTCGAACGGCGTGGCCAGGATCTCGGCATGCTCGAGGATGTGCAGCACGTCGGCCACGGCGGCGCCGAAGGCGCACCAGGTGGACGCCGCCTTCTTCTGCGGCACCACGACGCGTCGGATGCCGAGCTCGCGCGCGAACACGCCTGCATGGGCGGGACCTGCGCCACCGAAGGCGAAGAGGACGAAATCGCGCGGATCGAAGCCCTTTTCCACCGTCGTCTTGCGGATGACGTCGGCCATCTGCAGCTCGACGATGCGGCAGATCCCGGCCGCGCATTCGAGCACCGTCATGCCGAGCAGTCCGGCGCAGGCGTCGATCGCCGCGACCGCCGCCCGCCGGTCGAGCCGCATGCGCCCGCCGGCGAAGTTGTCCGGGTCGAGGTAGCCGAGCACGAGCTGCGCATCGGTCACCGTCGGCATCGTCCCGCCGCGGCTGTAGCATACGGGCCCCGGGAACGCGCCCGCGCTGTCGGGTCCCACGCTGATGCGCTGCGATTCGGCATCGACCCGAACCAGACTGCCGCCGCCGCTGCCGATCGCCTGGATGTCGACCTTGGGCAGGAAGAAGTCGTACTGCCGCAGATTGCTCAGGAAGGTATAGGCGGGACGGCCCTGGTGAATGATGCTGACGTCGAACGACGTGCCGCCCATGTCGGTCGTAATGACGTTGGGCTCACCCATGATGTTGCCGAGAAAGAGCGATGCCGTGACGCCGGCGACCGGCCCGGAGTCGAGCGTGAGAAGCGGCGCCTCCAGTGCGCGCGCCACCGGGATGGTTCCGCCGCCGCACTGCGAGATCTGCAGTCCTTGCCGATAGCCCAGTTGCGCGAGCGCGCCGTCCAGCCGGGCGATGTAGCCCGACATGATCGGCCCGAGGTGAGCGTTGAAGGCGGTTGCGGCGACGCGCTCGTACTCGCCCCACTTGGGCGCGATGTCGATCGAGCAAGTCACGAAGAGATCCGGCGCAGCCGCGCGCACGATCTCGGCCGCCCGGCGTTCGTGCAAAGGATTCTTGAACGACCACAGAAAGCACAGCGCGATCGCTTCCACGCCGCTCGCCACGAGCTCCTGCACGGCCGCTTCGACGTCGGCCTCGTTCAGCGGCGCAACCACGCGGCCGAAGCAATCAACCCGCTCCGATACGCCGCGGATCAGGCGCTTGGGCACGATGGGGACGGGCTTCGCCGTCTCGGGGAAATGAACCACCTTGCGGATGTCCCGGCCGGTGAAGCCGCGCGAGCCGCGCATGATGTGGATCGCATGCTCGTGACCGCGGGTGGTAATGAGGCCCACGCGGGCGCCGCGGCTCTGGATGATGGCGTTGGTGCCGACGGTGGTGCCGTGGGAAAGAAACGCGATCGAGCGGCAGAAGGTCGCCAGCTCCATATCGAGCAGCGCCGCGCCCGCGGTCAACGCCTCGATCATGCCGCGCGCGAAATCGTCCGGAGTCGAGGGCACCTTGACCGAATGCACGCTCCCGCGCCGGTCGATGACCACGCAATCGGTGAAGGTGCCGCCGATGTCGATGCCGACCAGGAATTCGCGCGTCGCCTCGGCCGCCGTCATGTCGGGTCGTCCTCCGCGCCGCAGGCGTCGCGCTCGACGTGCGGCAGCCCGTGCGCTCCAGCATCGCCGTGCAATGCCGTCATTCCCGTGAAAGCGGGAATCCAGGAAAAGAGCTTCGACCAAAGACAGGATGCTACGCAGGAAATAACCATCGCCCCCTCCGGCGAGGCATGGTAGCGGCTGCCGAACTGCGATGTCCACCACCATCCGGCGGCAGCACGCCTGGCTGGCGTCGTGGCCGGCACGTACACGCACTTCATGACCCCGGCACGCCTAGCCCGGCTGCCGCAGCGCGTGTTACAGTGCCGCCACGCTCGACCTTCCGGCCTCGACGCCGGATCCTGCCCGCTGGCATCAGGACACGACCGCATGCCTTTCTACCGCTTCGAACAATTCGAGAGCCGATTGCTCACGCCGCACTTGTCGAGCGGAGCCGCGCCCGAGCGCTTCGTATACATGCTGCGCGGCGGCGCCGACATCGAAGTCGAGGGCGAGCGCAAGCGCTGCGGCCCGGGCGACATCGCGCACTTGCCGCGCGGCAGCACCTGGTCGCTCGCCGCATGCGCGCCTTCGACCCGATATGCGGCCGTGTGCTCGACCGCCTGGCTCGAACAGAAGCTGGATTCCATGAGCCCCGAAGAGCAGGTGCGTGCCCGGGTCGAGCGCAAGGCGAACTGAAAGGGGAGCGAGACGAGCGATGGCGCAGCCGAAGTCGCGGGCGCAGCCGCAGGCCTTGCGCGTGGGATTCGTCGGCCTGGGCATCATCGGAGGCGCGTTTTCCAAGCATCTGCTGGCTGCCGGCTTCGATGTCTGCGGTTTCGACACCGACGCGGCGCAGCAGGCGTTGCTGCGCAGCCGCGGCGGTCGGCCGCTCGATTCGGCAGCCGCGGTTGCGGCGCAGGCCCAAGTGGTCATCACCGCGCTGGCGAGCTACGCAGCTTACGAGGCCGCGTACTTCGGCCCGGGCGGCATTGCGCAGGAAGGCCGGCGCGACATCGCGCAGAATGGCCGGCGCGACACCGCGCAGAAAGGCGCGCGCGACAATGCGCAGAGAGGCCGGCGCGACATCGCGCAGGGGGGCCGCAGCGGCCTGATCGTCGCCGACGTGAGCACCATGCCGCTCGAGCGCAAGACCGATGCGCGCGAGCGCCTGGCGCAACACGGCATTCGCATGCTCGATTGTCCGATCAGCGGCACCGGCGCGCAGGCGGAGAACAAGGACGTCGCGGTCTATGCGAGCGGACCCGAGGCGGACGTGCGCAGAATCCGGCCGGTGCTGGAGGGCTTCGCCCGCAAGGTGTGGTTCGTCGGCGAGTTCGGCGCCGGGTCGAAGTTGAAGTACGTGGCGAACCACCTGGTCACGATACACAACGTGGCGGCCGCCGAGGCGCTGACGCTCGGCATCAAGTCGGGCCTCGAGCCGCAGCTGATGCTCGAGGCTCTGAGCAATGGCGCCGGAACCTCGCGTATGCTGGAGATACGCGGGCCGCTCATGCTGGCGGACGACTACGAACGGCCGACCATGAAGTGCGATGTGTACCAGAAAGACATCGACATCATCGGCGGTTTCGCCACGGGCTTG
This sequence comes from Betaproteobacteria bacterium, assembly GCA_009377585.1. NCBI lineage: Bacteria > Pseudomonadati > Pseudomonadota > Betaproteobacteria > Betaproteobacteria bacterium. The sequence continues at coordinate 50,545 of WHTS01000010.1, read as the reverse complement.
CGTTGCCCGACGCCGCTGTTCGATGCGTCGCGCGCAATCTACAGCGCCGCGTTGGCGCAGGGCCGGGATAAGCAGGACACCGCGGCGGTGTGCGCGGTATTGAAGGAGATGGCCGGGTTGGCGCCTTCGGTGGCGCGTCCGGCGACGGGAGCACGCAGACGAACTCGAAAGGGATGAATGCCATGAGCACGAGCATGAACGTCGGCAGCCAGGCCGATCGCACCTTGTCGTTGAACATGACGCTGCTGTCGCATCACGAGCTGGACGGTTTCGGCGGCGTCGGCGAAGGCGTGGCGATGCAGATGGCCAAGGACGGCCGGCGCATCATGTGGCTCGCGCACGAGTCGGCGCCGAAGAACTTCACCGCGGTCGACGTGACCGATCCGCGCACGCCGAAGGTGGTCGTGCAGACCGATCTGCCGCACGCGCAGATGCGCTCCAATTCGCTCGAGGTCTCCGGCGACATCCTCGCGGTGGCCTACCAGACCAAGCAGGTCGGGGTGAAGCCGGCAGGGTTCGAGCTGTTCGACGTGAGCGTGCCGGAAAAGCCGCGCTCGATCGCCCACTTCGACGCCTCCGGGCCGCACTCGCGCGGGACGCACTGCCTGTGGTTCGTCGACGGCGAAACCATACACATGGCCTCCGGCGCCCCTGACTTCCAGCCGCGCAACCCCAAGGACGACCAGTTCTACCGCATCATCGACGTGCGCAACCCGACCAAGCCGACCGAGGTCGGCCGCTGGTGGTATCCCGGCACGCGCGAGGGCGACAGCGAGCCGCCGGTTCGGCGCATGCCGAAATTCGATTCTGGATACCGTGCTCACAACACCAACGTCTATCCCGAGCGGCCCGATCGCGCCTACGTCGGCTACATCGACGGCGGTGCGGTGATCCTGGACATCTCGGACAAGGCGCATCCGAAGATGGTGTCGAACTGGCGCTACGCGCCGCCGAACACCGGCTTCACCCATACCGTCATGCCGCTGCTCAGCCGCGATCTGCTGATCGTCAGTGACGAGTGCACCAAAGACGACGGCGCCGACTGGCCGAAGATGACCTGGGTGGTGGACAATCGCGACGAGACCAACCCGACGCCGATCGCGACCTTCCCGCTGCCGCCGGTGGACGTGTTCGCCAAGCGCGGCGGTCGCTTCGGTTCGCACAACCTGCACGAGAACCCGCCGGTGAAATGCGCCCACCGCGACGACCGGATCGTGCTCGCGACGTTTTTCAACGGCGGCATGCGGGCCTACGACACCTCCAACCCGTACCAGCCGGCGGAGGTGGCGTACTTTGTACCCGGCGCGCCCAAGATGTCCCCCAAGGGCTCAGTGCAGATCAACGACGTCTATTGGGACGACCGCGGGATCGTGTTTTGCGTCGACCGGTTCGCGGGTGGTTTGTACGCGGTGGAGATGAAGATCTAGGACCGCCCCCACCACCCCGTCGCTTCGCGCCACCCCTCCTCGACGAGGAGGGGAGTTGGTGACCCCTCCTGCCGAAGAGCGGGGATGAGTTCCCCTCCTGCGAAGGAGGGGCGGGACGCGACGGTGTCGCGGACGGGGTGGTAAACGGAAGGCTTCCAGCAGACATGACGAGCGAAGCATCACTGGCAATCGGAGGGCGCGACCCGTTCGCCGGCCGCATTCCCATCAGCGTTATTACGGGCTTCCTCGGCAGCGGCAAGACAACGGTGCTGAAGAAGCTGCTGCGCCACCCGGGGATGAGCAACGCCGCCGTGATCGTCAACGAGTTCGGCGAGGAATCGATCGATCACGAGCTGCTCGAAACCTCCTCGGAGCGCATGGCGCTGCTCGACAACGGCTGCCTGTGCTGCACGGTGCGCACCGATCTGCAGGAGACGCTGCGCGACATCCTCACCAAGCGGCTGCATGGCGAGGTGATCCAGTTCGATCGCGTGTTCGTCGAGACCACGGGGCTCGCCGATCCCGCGCCGGTGGTACAGACGCTGGCGAGCGATGCCTTGCTGGCCGACAAATTCCGCCTCGATTGCGTGGTCACACTGGTCGACGCGGTCAACGGTTTGCAGCAGCTCGATACGCTGAACGAGCCGCTCAAGCAGGCCGCGATCGCCGACCGGCTGCTTCTGAGCAAAACCGATCTCGCCAAGCCGGAGCAGGTCACGGCACTGCGCGCACGGCTTGCCGACATCAATCCTCAGGCGATGCTGATCGAGGTCGTGCAGGGCGAGGTCGATCCGGCGTTGCTGATCGACGTCGGCCTCACGACGCGCACCGTCTCGGCCGACAAACTCTCGCGCTGGATCGGCCCGCTTGCCGGCCCGAAACGCGGCAGCGGGCTTCACCCGCAGGCCGGGCACACGTCCGGCATCGAGTCGTTCTGCCTCTGGTTCGAAAGACCGTTCACGTGGGCCTCGTTCGAGACCTGCATGACGGTGCTCACGTCGCTGCGCGGTCCCGACCTGTTGCGGGTCAAGGGGTTGGTCAATGTCGAAGGCGAAGTGGGGCCGGTGGTGGTGCAGGGCGTGCAGCACATCTTCCATCCGCCCGCCAAGCTGCCGGCGTGGAGCGACGACGACCGGCGCTCGCGCATCGTCTTCATCACGCGCGGGATCGAGCGCGCCACGATCGAAAACCTGTTCCGGGCGGTAGGCGCGCTCGGCACCATGCAAGCGGGTTAAAAGCGGGTTAACCCGGGCCCGCATCCCGGCTACAATCGGCGTTCGCACATCGAGTCAACCGCATCCTGGATATTGGGGGAGCGAAGACGTGGCCGGAAAATGGCAGAAGCCGCCGCCGAACATGCGCAAGGACACGGTCCTGAGCCATGCCGGGCGCTCGCCCGAGCGTTTCGACGGTGCCGTCAATGTGCCGGTGATCCGCGCGTCCACGATCCTTTATCCGGACGTCGAGTCGCACGAAGATCGAAGCGACCGCTTCGCCGGCGTGCGCTACGGGCGCTCGGGCACCACCACGCGCTTCGCGCTGGAAGAGACGCTGGCACAACTCGAAGGCGCAGCGCGCGTGTGCGCGGTCGGCTCGGGCCTGGCGGCGATCGTCGTGTCGCTGCTCGCCTTCACCCGCAGCGGCGACCATATTCTCGTCGCCGACAACGTCTACGGGCCCACGCGCAATTTCTGTCTCGGGCGCCTGCAGCGCATGGGCGTGGAGACCGAGTTCTACGATCCCGCGCTCGGCGGCGCGATCGAGCGGCTGCTGCGCGAGACCACGCGCCTGGTCTACTGCGAATCGCCCGGCTCGCTCACCTTCGAGATGCAGGACATCCCGGCCATCGCCGCGGCGGCGCACGCGCGCTCGATCCCGGTGCTGGCCGACAACACCTGGGCCACGCCGTACTGCTTCCGTGCCTTCGAGAAGGGCGTCGACATCTCGATCCATGCCGCCACCAAGTACATCGTCGGTCACGCCGACGTCATGCTGGGGACGATCGGCGCAACCGAGGAACACTGGCGCAGGATCCGGCAGACCGCCTCCGATTTCGGCTACA
>WHTS01000010.1:19239-46368 GCA_009377585.1 Betaproteobacteria bacterium | reverse complement strand
ATGACGCTGCTTCCGACGCTCAAGCAGAGGCTCGCGCGTCCGTCCCACCTGGTCGACATCGGGGCCTTGGGTGCCCTGCGCGCGATCAAGCGCAGCCAGGACAAGCTGTCGATCGGCGCCGGCGTGCGCCACTACGAAGTCGCGTTCTCGCCGGACGTGCGCGAAGCCATTCCTGCGCTCGCGTACCTGGCGGAGCAAATCGGCGATCCGCAGGTGCGCAATCTCGGCACGATCGGCGGCTCGCTCGCGAACAACGACCCCGCCGCGGACTATCCGGCGGCGGTGCTCGGGCTCGGCGCGACCATCGTCACCAACCGGCGCCGCATCAAGGCGCAGGACTATTTTCAAGGCATGTTCGCAACGGCCTTGGAGGAGGGCGAGATCATCACGCGGGTTTCGTTCCCGCTGCCGAAGAAAGCCGCCTACGAAAAGTTTCGCCATCCGGCTTCGGGGTACGCCATGACCGCCGCGTTCGTGGCGGTGACCAGTCGCGGTGTGCGCGTCGCGGTCACCGGTGCGGGTCCCGGCGTGTTCCGCTGGACCAAGGCCGAGCGCGCGCTAGGCAAGAACCTCGCGCCCGAGGCGGTCGAGAAGCTGAGCGTCGATGCGCAGGAGATGAACGAAGACATGCACGCCTCGCGCGAGTACCGGGCGAACCTGGTCAATGTCATGACCCGGCGCGCGGTCGCGAAGCTGTAAGGCGGGCTTCCACTCACACGACAGGACGAGAAATGGCCAAGATCAGACTCACCGTAAACGGCGTGAAGCACACGCGCGATGTCGAGGACCGGACGCTGCTGGTGAATCTCCTTCGCGACGAGCTGGGGCTTACGGGTACCCACATCGGCTGCGATACGACGCAATGCGGCTGCTGCACCATCCACATGAACGGGCGCGCGGTAAAGTCCTGCACCGTGCTGGCTGCGCAGGCGAATGGCGCCGAGATCGTGACCATCGAGGGCTTGGCGAAGGACGGCCAGCTGCACCCGGTGCAGCAGGCATTCACCGACTGCCACGCGCTGCAGTGCGGCTTCTGCACGCCCGGCATGATCATGGCGGTTGCCGGTCTGCTGCAGGACAACCCGCATCCCACCGACGAAGAGATCTACCACGGACTCGAAGGCAATCTGTGCCGTTGCACGGGCTATATCAACATCGTCAAGGCCGTGAAGCAGGTCGCGGGAGAGCAGCATTCCTAGCCCGAATGTTTCATCGGGCGCACTTCGTTACGTAAAGCCTTCGTCCCGATTTGGACCGGCCTGGTGAAGTATCCGGGCTAAGGTTCTCCGAAGGCACGCTGCACCTTCGGCCGTACGGCCCTTCGCTCTTGTTCGCTGCCGCCTGAAGCGTATCTTCCGCCTGGCGGCTCGGGTTTCGCGCGCGCCTGACAGGGCGACCCGCTGGAACCCGAACGCTTTGCTGCGGTCTTTCCTAGCACGAGTCCCACACACCTCCCAAGCCTCCTGCGCGGTTTGCGCAAGCATCCGCGCGGCGACACACCAGCGTCGACGCAGGTCGCGCGGTCAGGCTGCCTGCGCTTACGCTTCCGCGAAATCCATCGGAGGGCGCATTCATGCCACGTTCCGCGCTTTGCGCAGCACTCGCATTGCTCGCCACACCGTTCGCAGCCCAGGCCGCGGACGACTTTCCCCGAAAACCGATCCGACTCATCGTTCCGTTCGCACCCGGTGGCGGCACCGACATCATCGGGCGCATCCTTGCCAACCAGATGCAGGCCGACCTGAATCAGACGGTGGTCGTCGACAACCGTCCAGGCGCGGGCAGCACGCTCGGACACACGCTTGCTGCAACATCGATCTCTACATCTCCACGCTGGCTTCGGCGGTGCCGTTCGTCAAGCAAGAGCGCCTGCGCCCGCTGGCGCTGACGAGCACGCAACGCACCAAGGTCCTGCCCGACGTGCCGACGATGCAGGAAGCGGGCATCGAAGGTTACTCCTACGAGACCTGGTACGGCATCCAGGTGCCGAGCGCGACGCCGAAGCCCATCGTCGAGAAGCTCAATCGCATCCTCGTGCGTGCGGTGGAGTCGCCAACGGTCCGCTCGCAGATGGAAAAGATCGGCATCGAGCCGGTAACCGCGACGCCGCAGCAGTTCGCCGCCCACATCCGCTCCGAGATCGACAAGTGGGGCGGGGTGGTGCGTACCGCTGGCCTGGCGGCGCGCCGCTGAGGCAAACCCTGGGTACGACCCGGTCGGCTCGCGCGCATCCGCACGCGCCGACCGGATGCTGCCTTCGCGGCAATGCCGCGGCGAGCTACTGGCCGCGAGCCAGGGTTCCGAAACCCAGCTCGCCGCCTTCGTCGAGGTGAAATACGCCTCGACCGAGATCCTCGTTGACGTAGCGCGTGTGCTGGCCCAGGGAGACGGTGACGCCCGAGCACAACCGCTCGCCAGCCACGATCTTGGCGTTGTCCGTAAGCTTCGCCGCCGCTTCGAGCTGGGCCTGGCGCTCCATTTCCTCGCCGATATCGGCGCACACCTTCTGCAGCGTGAGGCGAGCCTTGTCGTAGAGCGCCTGCTTGTCGGCGCGTCCCTGCAGCAGCTTCACCACCTTGCTCAAGTCGTCGTGCTCCTTGAGCTTCGCTTCCAGGCGCTGCTTGTTGCCATCGATTTCCTGCTGCAGCTTCGGATTGATGCCGACGGTGATCCGGGTCGGTGCGGAACCTTCGCCGCCGAGAAAGTCGGCGGCGACGAGCAGGGTCGCGCGCACGCGCCCACCGAGTATGCGGCCCTTCTTGCCCTTGCCGCCGGCAATCACCTGGTCGAGCCCGGTAATGTCGGACTGCACGATCGACTCGGCGACATGCACGGTGTGCTGGGCTTCGACGACGGCATTTTCGATGAAGCGCGCGCTGATATTGCCTCCGGCCGAGATCCGGGCCGTGCGTGCCGTCGCGTTGTGCTGCGTCTCCCGCGGCGTCAGCGAATGGCCGATGATCCCGCCGTCGACCTTGACATCACCGCCGGCCGAAACGTCCGCGGATTCGATCACCCCCTTGACGACGACATCGCCCTCGGCTCGTACCTTCATGCCGCTGCGGATATCGCCGCGTACTTCGATGCTGCCGGGAAACTGCACGTTGCCCACGGAAAGGTCGATATCGTCGTAGCGCACGATCGGCTCGACCGAGACGCCGTCCCGGTGCAGCAGCGGCTGCCCGGAGATTTCGGCCAGCAGCAGATCCGGGTCGTTCGGGCTCGGCACAGCGCCCTGCAGCCGCGCTGCAAAAACGATGTCCTTGCTGACCGGGGCAGGTACTACCTGTGCGAACACGTTGCAGCCCGCCACTCCGGGTTGCGGCGGATGGCGCCGCATCAGGACCTCGCCGGCAGTGACCGATGGGATGTCGCCGAGATCGTGCAAATCGGCGTTGCCGCTCTCGTCGATCTGCGGGTGGCGCTGCCGGTTCAACTCCACCAGCGGCTCCAGCACCGCGTCCTTGCCCGGCTGCGGCGGCGTACCCTTGGCGACTTGGAGGCGTACGCCGCAGCGCTCGACGGCCGCCTCGACCGCAGTCGCGTCGACGCCTTCGCGAACGTTGCGGGCGCCAAGCGCGGCGACCGCGTCCAGCGCGTTGGCAGGTGTGCCGCCGCATGCCGCGACCACGGTGAGCCAGGCGATCATCTCGTCCGGCGCGATCTCGATCTGGTACTCGGCGTCGGTGCGGCGCGCAATCACCAGCGCGCACTGTTCGCTGCGGCGGATCTTGATGACCGCGGCGCCGAGACTGCGCTCGTCGAACGCGAGCTCTGCGTAGCCCTTCGCCCCGGCGAGCTCGCGCAAGCCGGGCACGTCGACCGTCGACCGCGTGGCTTTATCCGCGGGCGCGAATCTCAGAACGAGCTGCTGCTGCTCGTCTTCGACCAGGCTAAGTCCGGGTAACTCCATGCATCGCTCCGTTGCGTTCCGCGCGAGCGTCCCATCGGGCACGTTGTCTTCGACGCAGGCACTGCGGGTTGCCACTTCAGCGATTTACCGACGTAGTCCTTGACCGTGTGCCTCGTCTCGGCGTTCGAAGCAATGACCGCGACCTGGGAAAGGCTCATTCCGCGAACAAATAGCGTGAGCCGCCGAAACCGGGTTGAGCTTCGTAGAACGAGGTCTTCTTCTTCGCGCCCTCCGTACGGAGTTGCCCCCGGAAATCGCCAACGTCATGCTTCCGCCGTCTATAACGGCCCAGCGCGACAATGTCTTAATCGATGTGGACTCCGGCGTCCCGCACGACCTTGGCCCATTTGGCGATTTCACTGCTGATGTAGGCCCCGAGCTCATCGGGCGTGCTGCCGACAGGGTCGATGGCAGAGTCCCGCAGCAGCTTGGAATAGTCGGGCCGCTCGAGCACGGTCTTGATCTCGCGATTGAGCCGGTCGATGATTGCGGCGGGCGTGCCCGCCGGCGCCAGCACGGCGTACCAGACTCCGGCGTCATAGCCCGGAACCCCGCTTTCGGCGACGGTGGGCAGGTTGGGAATGGCCTTCGGCCGCTTGGCCGTACTCACCGCGAGCGCCCGTATGCGTCCGGACTGAATGTGACCGCGGCCGGACGCCCAGGTCGTGAACAGCACCTGCACCTGTCCGGCGATGAGATCGACCAGCGCGGGTCCGCCGCCCTTGTACGGGACATGCAGCATCTTGATGCCGGTCATGCTCTTCAAGAGCTCCGCCGCCAGGTGGCCGCCGCTGCCGTTGCCCGAGGAGGCATAGGCGAGATCGTTCGGCCGCTTGCGCGCGAGGGCTATGAGCTCGCTTACGTTCTTCACCGGCACCGACGGATGCACCGCGAGCACGTAAGGTCCTTGCGCGAGCAGCGTGATCGGCGCGAAGTCCTTGACCGGGTCGTAGGACAGCTTCTTGAACAGGCTCGGATTCACGGCCAACTGAGCGGTGAGTGCCATGACAATGGTGTAACCGTCGGCAGGCGCCTTGGCGGCGTGCTCCATGCCGATGGTCCCGCTGGCGCCGCCGCGATTGTCGACCACGGCCTGCTGGCCCAGCGATTCGGTGAGCCCCTGCGCAAGCGGCCGGGCGATCGTATCGCTGCCGCCCCCGGGCGGATAGGGCAGGATCAGCCGGATGGGCTTGGCCGGATAAGTTTGAGCCCACGCCGGTGCGCAGGCTACGGCGAGCGCCGCCAGGACAATCGATGACCGCTGCATGCTTCCTCCTTTGCTGTTTGGCGCCGCCGCGGCGCTCATTCCACCTTGATGCCGGCTTGCTGAACCACGCGCCGCCACTTCGCCACCTCCGCCTTGATCTGCGCGGCCAGCTCGCTCGGTGTCGTGACCGAAGTCCGTCGTCCGGCTGAGCTTCTGCGACGGGGCGGCGACCGAGCACGTTGTCCTCGGTGGCCGCGCGATACGCGCCCGCGCGTTCCTCCAAGGTCGGATTCTACGCGAGGAGGCGTCGACTTCCATGCCGCCTGAGGCATGAGCGAGCTTGCGAACGACCCGTCGCTGCGATCTTGCGCTCGTCGCTGAAGTTGCGCGGCGCGAGCTCTGCGCGCGAGTTTGCCGCACCGCGATGTTGCGCGCCACGACACGATTGACTCCGGCGCCGCGAGCGCCTAGGCTTTGCGCATGAACCCGATCTTTCGCCCGCTGCATCCGCTGTTCGCCGCCGAAGTCGATGGCATCGACCTGCGCCGCGCCGATACGCCGCAGCTGCTCGATCGCATCCGCTCCGGCATGGACCAATATGCGGTACTGGTGTTCCGGGATCAGCCGCTGACCGACGCGGACCAGCTCGCGTTCGCGCAGCGCCTGGACGGCGCCTTGCACACCAGGACCGGCATCAGTGCCTTGCAGAAGAATCGCTTCGGCGACGAGGCCCTGACCGACATCTCCAACGTGAGCGATCGCGGCGAAGTGATGCAGGCCGACGACAGGCGCCGTGCTTACAGCCTGGCGAACCGCCTATGGCACACCGATGCCTCGTTCCAGAGTCCGCCCGGCCGCTATTCGATGCTGCACGCGCGCGTGGTGCCGCCGGTGGCCGCCGACACCGAGTTTGCCAACATGCGTGGCGCATACGACGAGCTGCCCGACGCGATCAAAGGGCGGATCGCCGGCCTGCAAGCTCACCATTCCATCGCCTATTCGCGCCAGACACTCGGCTTCGAGTTCTCCGAAGACGAGAAGGAGCGACTCAAGGGCGCCGTGCAACCGCTGGTGCGAACTCTGCCGCGCACCGGCCGCAAGTCGCTATATCTCGCCTCGCACGCGTTTCGCATTCTGGGCTGGCCGGTGCCGGACGGTCGTCTCCTGCTCAAGGACCTGATCGAGCACGCCACTCAGCGCAAGTTTGTCTATCGGCACAGCTGGCACGTCGGGGATCTGGTCATCTGGGACAACCGCTGCACCATGCACCGCGCGACGCCGTTCGAGGATCTCGAGTACCGGCGCGAGCTGCGGCGCGTTACCACCCTCGACATCGAGCCGGCAGCGGCACTGGCCGGAACCGCCTGAGCACGAAACCGCATGCACTCCGAAGGCTCGCGCTCGAGGGCCCTGCAGTGTGCGGGCAACATCCTCAACCAGTACGAGCAACGTCGTCACCAGTGCGGGCAGCGTCGTCAACCCGTGCGGACGACCTCGTCAGCCAGTACGGGCAACCGTCAACCAGCAAGGGAGTGAGGCCATGAAGATCAAGCGCATCGAGCATGTCGGCGTGGTCGTTCGCGACGTGGAGGCGAGCCGGCGCCTGTGGGAGGAATGCTTCGGCATCAAGCTGGGCGCGGTAGAGGAAAACGCCATTCGGCGGCTCGCGCTCTATCCGGTCGGCGAATCGATGGTCGAGCTGATTGCCGGCACCACCGCCGACAGCCGCCATGCGAAGATGGTCGCGGAAGGCAAGGGCGGGCTCAATCACATCTGCTTCGAAGTCGAGGACATCGATGCAGCGCTGGCCGAATTGAAGGCCAAGGGCATCCCGCTCATCGACGAGGTGCCGCGCATCGGCCATGCCGGCTGCCGCATCGCGTTCATCGATCCGCAAGCGACCGAGAATTGCCTGATCGAGTTGGCGGAACTGCCCGCCGGCGGCGCGCACGCCTGAGCGGAGCCTGGCCCCTTTTCCTTAGCCCCTTTTCCTTAACGCCCGCGCGCGCGCTTCCCGAGCAGAGCCTGGTAGCGTTCCGGGTCGAACCCCAGCAGTAACCCCTGGTCCGTCTCGATCACCGGACGCTTGATCACGCTGGGCGCTTCCATCATGAGCGCAGCCGCGCGCGTCGCGTCGAGCCCCTGCTGCTTCGAGGGTGGGAGCTGCCGGAACGTGTTGCCCTTCGTGTTGACGAGATCCTCCCAGCGCGCCTGCTCGAGCCAGGCTTTCACCTTGTCCGCCGGGACGCCGCTTTTCTTGTAGTCGTGAAAGCGGTATTCGATGCCGTTGCCTTCGAGCCACGCGAAGGCCTTCTTCATCGTCGTTCAGTTGCGGATGCCGTAGACGGTGATCATGATCGAATCTCCCGCGATGGGATGGCGCCAGTTTACCTCCTGCCGGTGTCGGGTTGCAGCTCGCGGGCGAGACTTCATTGCCGTGCCGTTGCGAAGCCACCATAATCGGCTACGGCCGAGGCGCGATGCGCGTCTCGCGAGCCGTTCCGACCGGAGGAGTATGCATGAAGCTGTGGTACCAGAGCCTCGCGCGCGAAACCGAGGCGACGCCCTACGGCGCGATTCTGAAGCGCGTCATCGACCAATGTGCCGATTCTGGCACCGAGGTGCACCTGCAGGGCGTCCATGAATCGGCCGGTATCGGCGTGCACTACCGCTTCCTCGAGTACCACGACACCCGCGAAGTCATCTACAACGCCATGCAGGCCCAGCGCGAAGGGTTCGACGCATTCCTCATCGGCAACGCCAGCGATTCGGGGATATTGGCCGCGCGCGAGGTCGTCACCATTCCGGTGCTGGCGCTCACGGAAACCTCGCTGCTGGTCTCGTGCATGATGGGCGCGACGGTGGGGCTCATCACGGTGAGCGACAAGTGGACGCCGCGAATCATGGAGAACGTGCGCCGCCTGGGATTCGAAGCGCGCGTGGTCGGCGCCGAAGGCCTCAATACCTCGCCGCTCGAGTTGAAGAAGGCGATGGTCGACGATCGGCTGCGCGGCAAGGTCGTCGACGACTTCATGGCCTCGGCGCGGCGGCTGCTGGCGAAGGGCGCCGAAGTCATCATTCCGGCCGGCGGTGATGTCATCGTGTTCCTCGCCGAGGCGGGCACCTACGAGATCGACCGTGCGCCGATCGTCAACGGCATCGTCGAGCTGGTGAAGATGGGCGAGCTCGCCGTGCGGCTGCACAAGTACACGGGGCGTTTCACCAGCAAGCGCTTCGGCTTTGCGGCCCCGAGCGGGGAGTATCTGCAGCGCATTCGCGACTTCTACGGCTCCGATGCCTACCCCGGCGCATAGCATCGTCTCGCCATCGGACGAGACGATGCACGCACGCCGGCTGCTCGAATTCGCGCACGACCTGGCGCAGCGCCCGCTACCGCCCGCGCTCGCAGCCCAGGCCAAACGCTGCCTCCTCGACAACCTCGGTTGCGGCTTGTTCGGCGCAAGCCAGCCGTGGTCGCGCATCATGCGCGAGGAGATCGCAGCCGATGCCGCCTCGGGCGAGTGCACCGTGTTTGGCGGCGAGCGCACGACGGCCGCCGCGGCGGCTGCGCTCGCCAACGGAACTGCGATCCACGGCTTCGAGCTGGACGATCTCATCCCTGCGGCCATCGTGCATCCCGGTACCGTGATCTTGCCCGCGGTGCTCGCGACGGCGGAGGCGGCGCGCGCCAGCGGAGAACGCATGCTGGCGGCTATCGTGGCCGGCTACGAGGCAACCGCGCGCATCAGCCTGGCGCTCGGAGCGGAACCCTCGCAGCGCGGCTTTCACAAGACGAGCGTCGTCGGGCCGGTCGCTGCGGCAATCGCCGCCGGCACGATCATGCGCGCCGGCATTGCACAACTCGAAAGCGCGGCCGGTCTCGCCTGCTCGATGGCATCGGGCATCAAGGCGTTCGCCGCGGGCAGCGGTGGCGGGATGGTGAAGCGCATGCACGCTGGCCGGGCAGCGGAGGCCGGCGTGCGGGCCGCGCAGCTCGCTCGGCGCGGATGCACCGGTCCCGCCAACGCGCTCGACGGACACCTCGGGCTGCTGGAGGTTTTCAGCGGCGCTCACTCACTTCCGGAGCACTTGTCGCACGCGCTCGGTGAGCATTGGTACATCGCTGAGGTCTGGGTCAAGGTCTATCCGATCTGCGGCTGGATTCAGGGTGTGGCCCAGCTGCTCCAGCGCCTGCGCGGCGAGGGTCCGCTGCCGCCCGAGAGCGTGCGGCGAATCGTGGTCGGCACCAGCGCCTTCGCGGTAAAGCACAACGCCAACGCGACGCCGCGCGACGAAATGGAAGCGCAGTACAGCATTCCCTACTGCGCAGCGCTGGCCGTGACGGCGGATCCGGGCGATCCGGCGGCGTTCACGCTGCAGGCCATCGCCGATCCGAGCCTTCGCGGCCTCGCGCAGCGAGTGCAGCTTCGCGTCGATCCCGAATGCGAAGCCGCCTATCCGGGCCGCTTCGGCACGCGCATCGAGCTCGAGCTTGCGAACGGCGAGCGCCGGCACGGTTTCACGCTCGACCCGCACGGGACCGTCGCCGATCCGCTCGCCGGCGACGAATTGCTGCACAAGTTCGGGCGCCTGGCGTCGTTCTCACCGCTTGCGGTCGATGCCGGCGCCATCGCCGAATGCGTGCAGCAGCTCGAGCGCCTGGGCGATGTCCAGGAACTCACTCGCCTGTTGCGTCGCCGCCCGGGATAGGCAGTCATACCAGGCAACAACCCTTCGCGTGCCAAGCGCGGGCGCCGTGGAGCACGGCCTGGTGGAAGCGGCGCGGAGTGGAGCTGCGCTGATCGTCGCTAGCGCGTCAATTCGACCAGGCGCGCGTAGACCTTGTCGTCGACCGCGATGTAGCCTTCGCCGAGCGACTGCTGTTTGCGCGACTGACTGCCGTCGCCCGGCATCCGCACCCGCGCGTCACCCGCCAGCGCACGGCTCGCCGTAACGATGCGGCGAAGCTCGGCCGCCTGCGCCTCGAACCCGCCCCCGGCCCCGACGCGCGCCGGATCGATAACCACGAACAACAGGCCGTAGCCCGCGGTGCCGGCTATGACCGGGGCGCTGCCGGCCAATATCCCGAGCAACTGCACCGCGAGTGAAAGCGCGCTGCCGCGCTGGCCGCCCCAGGGCATGAAGGCGCCGTCGAGCGCCGCTTGTGGATCGCGCGTCACCTCACCCGCCGGGTCGACGGCAACCCCGTCGGGTAGCGGCTCGCCCTTGGTGCGCGCGAGCACGACATCGCCCCAGGTGATGGCCGAAGTGCCGATGTCGATGACGATCGGATCGGACTTGCACGGGAAGGCAATCGCGAACGGATTGGTTCCCATGATGCGCTCGGCGCCGCCGAGCGGCGCCACGCGGGCCGTCGTGTTGGTCGTATGCAATGCGACGAAGCCTCGCCGCGCCGCCCGCTCCACGTAGTAGGCGCAGCGTCCGCTGAACCAGGTGTTGTCGGCCGTCACGACGGCAACCCCTAGCCGGCGCGCGATCTCGACCGCCTTGTCGACGGCGCTCAGCGAGACCACGTAACCGATGTTGTCACCGCCGTCGATGTGCGCGCAGGAGCCGTCCTCGCGCACGAGCTCTATCGGCGTGGGCGCAGTGGTCTTCGCGCGCAACTCCTCCACGATCGCAGCCACGCGCGGCAGGCTGGAGAATTCGTGCCCGCACAGGGCGGACTCGACCAGGTGATCGGCCACCTGACGGGCGTGCCCGGAGGAAAGTCCATGGCGGCTCAAAGCCGAGACCGCCAGATCGGTTGCCTGTTCTATCGTGAGCTTCATGTCGGCCGCGGGATGCAATTGCAAACGATATCGGGGCACGTCGACTCTTGCCCTGGTCCATATTACCGGAGCTATGCGCTAACATGCCGGCTCACCGTCCGAGATGGCGAGTAGGGATGATGTTCACGGGTGGCGCGTACCGAGCTTCGGCCTGCAAGTCCGCCGCGCGGGCGAGCGTCGCATCCGACTGCCATGCGCGATCCGGGACGTGGATGCGGTGAACCGAGCCTTTGCCGCGTGCACCGTCGTCACCATCGTCTGCGGCCTCGCGCTGGACAGTCTGGGTGCGCGTTGGAGCCAGCCGGCGGTCGATTTGGCGGCCTGGAGCTTGTTCGGCGCGCTGCTGTGGCGAAGCGCGCCGCCCGAGCGCATCGCCTTGGCCGCCTGCCTGCTGTTCGCCACCGCCGGAGAAGTGTTCCTCGCGCTCGTGTGGCGCGTCTACGACTACCGCCTGGGCAATCTGCCGCTGTTCGTCCCACCGGGGCATGTGCTGCTCTATGCGCTCGGCTGGTGGCTGTGCCAACGCGTGCCGCTGCGCGCAACGTCGGCAGCGAGCGCGCTGATCGCCCTGGTCGCGATCGTGTTGGCGATCGAGGGGCGCGACCAACTGAGCCTCGCGCTCACCGTGCTGTTCGTGCTGTGCATGCGCTACGGGCCGGCGCCGAAGCTGTACGCAACGATGTTCGTTCTCGCGCTCGCCATGGAGCTTTGGGGCACCTGGCTCGGCAACTGGACCTGGCGCGGCCAGGCGCCATGGCTCGGCTGGCACACGCTCAACCCGCCGTTCGCCGCGGGCGCCTTCTACTGCGTGCTCGACTGGCTGGTCGGCCTGGTGCGCCGGGAGCACAGTGCGCGCCTTGCTCCGCAGCGGCCGAGACGAACTGCAGGCGCCGAAACAGCCGATCCACCCGCTGGGGCGTCGTACGCCGGGCGAGCCAGGCGATCGCGATCATGAGCGTGGCGGCCAGCATGAACCCGAACAGCGGCGAGATCACGATCGCGGCCGCCGTCTTGGCGAACCCGCTGCCGATGAGCGACCCGAAGCCCGCCTTGGCGACTGCCGCGCCGCTGATGCCGCCCACCAGCGCGTGCGAGGAGCTCGACGGAATGCCGAAATACCACGTGATCAAGTTCCAGCTGATGGCGCCCGCCAGTGCGCCGAAGATTACGGAGTGATCGACGATGACCGGGTCGACGATGCCCTTGCCGATCGTCGCCGCGACGTGCAGGCCGAAGAACAGGAATGCGATGAAGTTGAAGAACGCCGCCCATACGATCGCCCACCGGGGACTCATCGCGCCGGTGGAGACGATGGTCGCGATCGAATTGGCCGCGTCGTGAAATCCATTGAGAAAGTCGAACACGAGCGCGACGACGACGAGAAAGACGAAGATCTCGAAGCTCATCGCCTTACCTCACGCACGACCGCGGTCGCTTCCTTGTAGAGCAGCCCGGATCGCGCAGACCGTGGACTGATCCAAGGCGACCACCCCGCGTCCTTCGACCGCGACCCTCCTCGACGAGGAGGGTAGAGCTTTTTTCCCCTCCTCGTCGAGGAGGGGCGGGACGCGACACTGTCGCGGACGGGGTGGTCTCTGCTGCAGCAGCGCTCGATTCTTCACGCGTTCTCGACCACGATGCCTTCGATGAGGTTCGCCACGTCCTCGGCAGCATCGGTGATGGTCTCGAGCAGCTCGTAGATCGAACGCAGCTTGATCAGCTCCTTCACGTCGGTCTCGTCGCGAAAAAGCCGCGCCATCGCCGAGCGCATCACGTGGTCGGCCTCGGATTCGAGCTTGTCGATCTCGGCGCAGATCTTCAGGATCGGCTCGGCGTTGCCCATGTTGCGCAGCAGCCCGGCCGCGCTCCGGACGTGCTCGCAGCTCGCGACGCACAAGGCCGCCAGCTTGCAGGCCTCGGCGGTGGTCGCCTGCACGTCGAAGAGCACGATCGATTGGGCGACATCCTCGGACAAATCCAGGATGTCGTCCATGCGGGTGATCAGCCGGTGGATGGCGTCGCGATCGATCGGGGTGATGAAGGTCTTGTGCAGCAGGTCGATGGTATCGTGCGTGATGCGATCGCCGCGCTTTTCGATGGTTTCGATGTTGAAGGTGCGATGCTGCAGCTGGTCGAAATTACGCAGCATGGCCTCCAGCTCGCGGCTGATCTTGACAGCCTCGTCCGCCAGCGCCTCGAAGTAATCGAAGAAGCGGTTCTCCTGCGGCATGAGTTTGGCGAACATGTCGATCCCCGGGCTTTGAGCGCGCGCCGCGCATTCTAACAGGCCGCAACATCGCTCTCGCGCCGTCGCATTCTGCCGACACGCGATGCGGTCGACCTGAGGCACGCGTGCGAGCTCGAATGAAATACGCATCGCAATGCGCTCGTGTTGCGGTCCCGCTCGCAAAGGAAGGTGCTCCTTGGCCTTGGTGGCTGATGCGGCGAAAGCGGCCGCCGCAACGCTACAATGCGGGCATCGGCGCTGTGCCGGGCAAGAATCGGGGCTCGCGGCATGTACGAAGGGGAGGGATGGTGACAGACTTTCCGATCGAAGCGCACGCCAATGTGCGCGCCATTGCGAGCTCGCTCATCCGCGAAGTGGCCAATGCCGGGCTCGGTAAACGCGACGTGCTGCCGTTCTGGTTCGGCGAGCCGGACGAGGTCACGCCGCAGTTCATCCGCGATGCGGCAACCGAAGCGCTGGCTCGGGGCGAAACGTTCTACACGCACAACTACGGTTTGCCGGCGCTGCGCGAAGCACTGGCGGCGTATGTCTCGCGCCTGCGTCGTCCGGTGGTGGCCGACGAGATCGTGGTGACCAGTTCCGGCATGTCGGCGCTGATGCTGGTCTCGCAAGCGCTGGTCGGTCGCGGCGACCGGGTCGTCGCCGTCACGCCGCTATGGCCCAACATCACTTCCGCACCGCGCCTCATGGGCGCGCAGATCGTGCGCGTGCCGCTGGAATTTCGGCTCGCGGCCGACGGCAATCCGCAATGGTCGCTCGACCTCGAGCGGCTGCTCGCCGCGCTCACCCCAGATACCCGCGCGCTTTACCTGAATGCGCCCAACAACCCGACCGGCTGGATGATCGATCGCGCGGGCCAGAAAATCGTGCTCGAACACTGCCGCCGTCACGGTATCTGGATCGTCGCCGACGATGCCTACGAGCGCTTGTACTATCCCGACGCAGCCGACGACGGAGTCCGGCGCGTCTGCGCTCCTTCGTTTCTCGATCTGGCCGAGCGCGACGAACGGGTGCTGGCGACCAACACCTTCTCCAAGTCCTGGCTCATGACGGGCTGGCGGCTCGGCTGGCTGGTGGCGCCGCGCGTGCTGGTCCCGGAGATCGCCAAGCTGATCGAGTTCAACACGTCGTCCGCGCCCGGGTTCATCCAGTATGCGGGCCTCGCCGCCATCGCGAATGGCGAGCCGGTAATTGCGCGCACCTTGGCGCGATTTCGCCGCGCGCGCGATTTCCTGGTCGATCGATTGCGCACCATCGAAGGCGTCCAGGCCGCTTCGCCGCCCGGAGCGATGTATGCGTTCTTTCGCGTCGACGGCATGTCGGACAGCCTCGCCTTCTGCAAGCGCATGGTGGTCGAGGCGGGGTTGGGGCTCGCGCCCGGGGCCGCCTTCGGTGAGGAGGGCGAAGGCTTCGTGCGCTGGTGCTTCGCTGCCGACGAGCAACGCCTGGCCGACGGCATCGAGCGGCTGCGGCATGGGCTGCGCATCGTTCGCGGCACGTTGTAGCAGCCCAATTTCGAGGCTGGGCTAGACCCGATCGGCAGCGGCGGCCGGTCGCGGCAGCAGTTTCCATCCATTCGCGAGCAGACCGAACCCGCACAGCGTGATTGCGATCGAGGCGGCATACATGCCGCGCAAGCCCAGCAGATCCGCAGCAGCGCCCGCGATGATGCCGCCCACGCCGGCGCCGAGCTGGAACGAGATGCTGAAGGTGGCCATCGCGTGGCCGCGCGAACGCGGGTTGGCGAGATCCATGGCGAGCGCCGTCGTAGTGGAACCGGTCATGGCCATGGCGAGCGCCACGAACACCCCGCCGGCGAGAATCAGGACCAGATCGTTCGCCATGAAGATCAGTGCCAGCCCGACGAGTAGGGCACCGAGGCCCAACGCGATCGCCGGGCCACGCCCCATCGCATCCGACCAGCGGCCCAGCAGCGGCCGGACGACGATGTTGGTCGCTCCGGCGATGACGTAGAACAGGCCGATGTGCGCGATGCCGAGCGAGCGCGCGTACAGCGGCAGGAACGCCATCACCGACGGCATGGCGAGGGTGCAACAGAGATTGAGGCCGGTCGCGATCAGTACGCCGCGGTCCAGTAGCCCCGCGGTGGGCGCGGCGTCGACCGGACGCGATGCGCGCGCATCCGCCGCAGCCCGCGTGAGCGGGAGAGCGAACGGCAGGCCGAGCAGGGTGAAGAAGGTGGCGCCCAACAGCACGGTTGAAAACGTCCCCGGCATGGCGAGCAGCCACAGCCCGAGCGCCGGGAAAACGATGGCGGCTCCGGACGTGGCGCTGGTGTAATAGCCGGCCGCTTCACCCCGGCGCTGCGCGGGTGCGGCGCTGGCCAGGGTGGTATATCCGCCCGTATTGAGGCCTGCCCAGCCCAGACCGCGCACGATGTTGCCGACGAAGACCAGGACGAGCAGCGGCCAGATCAAGGCCAGGCTGCCGAGCGCGAGCAACACCAGGCCGATGGCGAGTACCCCGGGCGCGTTCCAGCGATCGGCGATGCGGCCCACGAACGGCCGTACCACGAAGCTCGGTATGGAAAAGGCGAGCAGCGCGAGCCCCGCGACGAAGGCCGATCCGCCCAACGCATCCACATAGAGTGGAATTACCGGGGTCAGCATCCAGTGATTCGCATAGCCCAGGAACATCGCGCAGCACAGCAGCAAGAACGCGCGCGTGGCGAGCGGCGCGGCTGCCTGGGCGCTGGCTATCTGCGGCGCTCGAGCCATGGCGATCGAATCGGGGGCGGGGAAATGGCGCAAGCATACCGCATGCGCCTTGGGTGCCGGGGCTTATGAAAAGCGCCGCTGGCGCACCCGAATCGGATGCGCGATCGCAGCGTTCAGCAAGACGAAAGGAAATGCAGCCGGAAGGAGCCGCCGGTGGATCGGCGCGTGGCCGCTAGAAATCGGACAGAGCCCTTAGTTCTCGCAGTTCTTCGAGTTTGCGCCGCGCCACGGCATTACGCTGATCGCGCTTGCCGCTGATCGGGGCAGTCGGTGTCCTTTCCCGCGTGCGCACGAAGCAGGCAGGGCAAGCGATCTTGTCGGGACATCCTTGCGACCATTGGCGTCGCCCGGGAAGTCCGGATCCACAGGGGCACAATCTTCCGGTCTTGGCGCTCATCTCGTAACGTTTCCTCGATCACTCGTGACCAACCGAACGAACTACGCTGTCCGTGACATTGGCTCCCCGAGTAGGGCTCGAACCTACGACCTGCGGATTAACAGTCCGTCGCTCTACCGACTGAGCTATCGGGGAATTGACCTCAAATCCCCACGGGTGGGGCGTCAGGAGAGCCCAATTCTACGTTGCAGCCCCTGTTTGGGTCAAACGAAACGCCCTCGTAAACGTGCCGCCGGCATTGTGTTTTCAGGCGATTTCGCGCAGCACCTTGGCAATCGTGCCGAAGATTTCGTCGATCTGTGTCCTGCTGATGATCAGCGGCGGCGAACAGGCGAGCGTATCGCCGCTCACGCGCGTGAGCACCCCCGCCTCGAAGCAGCGCACCAGCGCTTCGTAGCCGCGCGCGCCGGGCTTGCCCGGACGCGGGGCGAGCTCGATGCCTGCCATCAGACCGATATTGCGCACGTCGACGACGTTGGGCAGGCCGACGAGCGAATGAGCGGCGTCCTCGAAATGCGCCGACAGCTTGGCCGCATTCGCGAACAACTGCTCGTCGTGATAAAGGGCCAGCGTTGCCTCGCCCGCTGCCGCGGCCAGCGGATGCCCCGAATAGGTATACCCGTGGAACAGCTCGATGCCTTCCGGGCCCTGCAGGAAGGCATCGAAAACGGGCTTGCGCACGATCACCCCGCCCATCGGGACGGTGGCGCTGGTCACGCCCTTGGCGAACGTGATCATGTCGGGGATGACGCCGAAATAGTCGGCGGCGAAGGCCTTGCCGAGGCGCCCGAAACCGGTGATGACCTCATCGAAGATGAGCAGCAGCTCATGCCGGTCGCAGATCGCGCGCAGCCGCTCGAGGTAGCCCTTCGGCGGTACCACCACGCCGGTCGAACCCTGCACCGGCTCGACGATGACAGCCGCGATATTGGACGCGTCGTGCAGCGCCACGAGCCGCTCGAGCTCGTCGGCCAGGTGCGCGCCCCATTGCGGCTGGCCGCGGGAGTTCGCCATCTTTTCCAGATCGTGGGTATGCGGCAGGTGATCGACGCCCGGCAGCATCGCGCCGAACGCCTTGCGGTTGGGCGTCATGCCGCCGACCGAGATGCCGCCGAAGCTGACGCCGTGATACGCGCGCTCGCGACCGATGAAACGCGTGCGCTGGCCTTCGCCCCGCACCCGGTGATAGGCGAGCGCGATCTTGAGCGCGCTGTCCACCGCCTCGGAGCCCGAGTTGGCGAAAAAGACATGGTCGAGATCCGCGGGCGCGAGCTGGGCGATGCTTTGCGCGAGCCGGAACGGTCCGGGATGGCCCATCTGGAAGGTCGGTGCGAAATCGAGCGTTTGCGCCTGCTGCGCGATCGCGCGCACGATGGGCTCGCGGCAGTGGCCGGCATTGACGCACCAGAGCCCGGCGGTGGAATCGAGGATCCTGCGCCCGTCCTCGGACACATAGTGCATATCCTTGGCCGAGACCAGAATGCGGGGCGCCGCCTTGAACTGCCGGTTGGCGGTGAAGGGCATCCAGAAGGCTTCGAGGTCGTAATCGCGCGCGGTCATGGGCGGCTCCGGGACGGTGACGAGGCTGCGGCTGGAAGCGCTCGATTATACGCGCGCCGATGGCGGGCCCTGCGCCTGTCGGCGGCCGCGCGCAGGGCGTTGCGTATGCGTGGGGCTTGTCGATGCATGCCTTCGAGACATCCGAGCTCACGCGCGCTGCGCGTCGCACGATCCCATGTCCGAGCAGCGCAGTCAGGATCATTCGCGATGTCTTCAGGATGAACTAATTCCGCTTTCCGGCTGTCAGTGCCATATCGGTCAGCCGTCCGTTTTCCTGGGGCAGGCTCGAACGGTATACTTGCCGGACCATTCCAAGCGCAATCCGCCGATTGCGTCCCGGGTGGGCCGGCCCGTCTCCCTCGGGGGAGGAACGAGACGGGGCACCGCTCGCCATAGACCAGAACAATCAGGAAACGGAACCATGGGGGATCGGGAAGTCGACCAACAATTGGTCGAGCGTGCGCAGCGTGGCGACAAGTCTGCATTCGAGCTGCTGGTTGCCAAGTATCAGCGCAAGCTCATCCGGTTGCTGTCGCGCTTCATCCGCGATCCGACCGAGGTGGAGGATGTTGCACAGGAGGCGTTCATCAAGGCGTATCGCGCGTTGCCGTCGTTCCGAGGCGATAGCGCGTTCTACACCTGGCTGTACAGAATCGGTATCAATACGGCGAAGAATTACCTCGTCGCGATGGGGCGGCGGGCGCCGACCGTAAGCGAGATCGAGAGCGCGGACTCGGAAGGATCGGAGGAGAGCGGGCAGGTTCCGGACTACAACACGCCGGAGAACGAACTGATGAGCCGCCAGATCGCCGAGACCGTGAATCGTGCCGTCGACGATCTGCCGGAGGAATTGAGGACAGCAATCACTTTGCGCGAGCTCGAAGGTCTCAGCTACGAGGATATCGCGGGCATCATGAACTGTCCTATCGGGACGGTTCGCTCCAGGATATTCCGAGCTCGCGAGGCCATCGCGGAGAAGCTGCGGCCTCAGCTGGAGACGCGCAAGGACAGGAGATGGTGAGATGGACAAGATTTCCGCCTTGATGGACGGAGAGCTGGCGCGGGACGAAGCCGCCCGGCTGGTCGCGGACGTCAGGCAGCGCGACGGCCTGCGCGAGGCGTGGGCCACGTATCACCTGATCGGCGCGGCGCTGCGCGGCGAGTGGTGCCCCGATTGCGGCGTAACGCGATCGGTGGCAAGGCAGCTTGCCCAAGAACCCACCGTTCTCGCGCCGCGGCGCATCTCAGGCGAGATCGGCAGGCGCTGGGCGCTGCCGAGCCTCGCGGCCGCCGCTGCCGTAGCAAGCGTCACATGGATAGCGGTGGAAACACAACAGGGCGGGGCGGTGCAACCGATGGCGACTCCCGCCTCCCACATGGTCGTTCCCGCCGTCGCCATCCAGTCCTCCATCCCGTTGCCCGAATACGCCCAATCGGTTCACTTCCCCGCCCAGGCATCGACGCCCGCCCCGATCCAGTTCTCCGCGCGCGAGTTCGATGCCTATCTCATGGCGCACCAGGAATTTTCTCCCAGCAATACCTTGCAAGGCCTGGCTCCCTACGTGCGCACGGTCACGACCGGGGCCGTCGAGACTGGACGTTAAATGAAGGCAAGCTTGGCCGCGCTGCTGTTCCTCGCCTGGACAGCAGACGGATTGGCGGCGCAAGACAGCACGACCCCGGCCGAGGGCATGCGGCTGCTGCGGCAGATGGCGACTGCGGCCCGTGAGCTGAACTACAGCGGCACCTTCGTCTACAAGCACGGCGGCCAGATCGAGACCTCGCGCATCTGGCACCTCACCGACGCCACCGGCGACTACGAACGGCTCGAAACCCTCGACGGCCCCCCGCGCGAGATCGTGCGTGCGAACGGGGAAGTGACCTGCTTCTACCCGGGCGCGAAGAGGGCCAAGATGGAGAAGTGGGCCACGGCACGGCGCTTCCCTGCCGTCGTGTCCGAGCAGATGTCGGCGATCGTGTCGAACTACAGTGTGCGCAAAGGCGCGCTCGCACGCGTTGCCGGACACGATTGCCAGATCGCGGTGCTGGAGCCGCGCGACTCGCTGCGTTATGGCCACATCTTCTGTGCCGAGCTCAAGACCGGTCTGCCGCTGCGCGCCTCGACGGTGAACGAGCGCAACGAAATCGTCGAGATGTTCGCCTTCACGCAGGTGCAGATCGGAGGGCCGATCGCGCGCGAGCAGCTGCAGCCGAGCTACGATGCGCGTGCCCCGGGCTGGAAGCTCGATCAGTCGTCGCTCGCGCCGAACGCAGAGCCGGACTTGCGCTGGACGGTCCTGAACCGCCCGGCAGGATTCCGCAAGGTGCTCGAGCTCAAGCGCAACATTCAGGGCAAGTCGGCCGCGCAGATCGTGTTCTCCGACGGCCTGGCCGCGGTATCGGTGTTCATCGAACCGGCCGTAGCCGGCGCGCGCGCCTCGCAGGAGCTCACGCACCAGGGTGCCATCAACATCTTCATCCGCCCGCAGGCGGGCTACGTCGTAACGGCCCTGGGGGAGGCGCCCGCCGCGACCGTTATGCAGTTCGCCAATTCGGTGATGCGCGTCAAGCCGTATCCATGAATCCCACCGGGGCGGCGCTCCGGTGAGCCATAATTACAAGATCGTCTCCTGATTTCGCGGATCCCATGATGAGATCGCTTTGCCTGGCGGCTTTGCTGCTTGTGTTTTCCCTGGGTGCTCGGGCGCAGCTTCCCGATTTCACCGGCCTGGTCGAGAAGCACGGTCCCGCGGTGGTCAATGTGAGCACCACCTCGGCGCCGCGCGCTCGCGGCGGTCCGCGCCTGCCGAACGTCCCCGAGGACGATCCGTTCTACGAATTCTTCCGCCGCTTCATGCCACAGGTCCCGGGGCCGCAACAGTTCGAATCGCAATCGCTCGGCTCGGGCTTCATCATCACCACCGATGGCTACGTTCTCACCAACGCGCACGTCGTGGAGTCGGCCGACGAGATCACGGTCAAGTTGAACGACAAGCGCGAGTTCAAGGCGAAGGTGATCGGCTCCGACCGCAAGACCGATATCGCCTTGCTGAAGATCGATGCGACGGGGCTGCCGGCGGTTCGCATCGGCGATCCGGACAAGCTCAGAGTCGGCGAGTGGGTGATTGCCATCGGATCGCCCTTCGGCTTCGAGAGCACCGTGACCGCCGGGATCGTGAGCGCGAAGGGCCGCTCGCTGCCGCAGGAGAATTTCGTCCCGTTCATCCAGACCGACGTGGCGGTGAATCCCGGCAACTCGGGCGGACCGCTGTTCAACTTGCGCGGCGAAGTGGTCGGCGTCAATTCGCAGATCTACAGCCGCACCGGCGGCTTCATGGGGCTTTCGTTCGCCATCCCGATCGACGTCGCGATGGACATCCAGCAGCAGCTGCGAACTTCCGGCAAAGTCACGCGCGGGCGCATCGGCGTCGGCATCCAGCCGGTGACCAAGGAGATGGCCGAATCGTTCGGGCTGCCGAAGCCGGCCGGCGCGCTGGTGAATGCGGTCGAGCCCGGCAGCCCGGCGGAGAAAGGCGGCCTGCAGGTGAGCGACGTGATCCTGCGCTTCGAGGGCAAGCCGGTCAATTCAGCCGACGACCTGGTGCGCTTCGTCGGCAACACCAAGCCTGGCAGCCGGGTCCAGCTGCAGGTGTGGCGCGCCAAGGCGACGCGCGATCTCACCGTCACGGTCGGCGAGATGCCCGACGATCGAACCGCCTCGCGCACGCCCCGGCGCGGCGCGCCTGGGAAACCGGCCCCGGACACGGCCACGGTGAGCAAGCTCGGCATGACGCTCTCCGACCTGCGCGAGGAACAACTGAAGGAATTGAAGCTCACCAGCGGCGTGCTGGTCGAGGAGGCCACCGGCGCGGCCGCACGCGCCGGCATCCGCCGCGGCGACGTGATCGTGGCGGTCAATAATCAGAGCTTGAAGTCCGTGGAACAGTTTTCGCAGTTGATCGGCCAGTTCGAAAAGGGCCGCAGCGTCGCGTTGCTGGTGCGACGCTCGGGCGGCTCGATCTACGTGCCGCTGCGCATCGAGTGAACGTGCCGCAAGCGGCCGAAGGCATTCGTCTCACCCTGTATGCCCGTCGCTACTGCCATCTTTGCGACGACATGCAGGCCGCGCTGGCGGAGCTCGCTGCCGATTTCCGGTTTACGGTCGACATCGTGGACGTGGACGCGGCGCAGGCGCTGGAGGCACGCTACGGCGAGCGCGTGCCGGTGCTCGCGCACGGCAACACCGAGCTTTGCCACTACTTTCTGGATCGCGCCGCGGTTACTGCGTACCTCGCGGCATTCCGCTAGAATACCGCCCGCGACCCGGGCGAGGCGCGCTTGCCAGGCGCAGCCGAGCGCCGCAGTCCCGGCCGCATCCGAATCCCGCGCCGCCCATGCCGGCCGCCTTGGCCGACGACCGACCCAGATGCAACACATCCGCAACTTCTCCATCATCGCGCATATCGATCACGGCAAGTCGACGCTGGCCGACCGGATCATCCAGCTCTGCGGCGGGCTGTCCGAGCGCGAGATGAGCGAGCAGGTGCTCGACTCGATGGACCTGGAGCGCGAACGGGGCATCACCATCAAGGCGCAGACGGCGGCGTTGCGCTACCGCAGCCGCGACGGCAACACCTACGCGCTCAACCTGATCGACACGCCCGGCCACGTCGATTTCTCGTACGAAGTTTCGCGCTCGCTCGCCGCCTGCGAGGGCGCGCTGCTGGTGGTCGATGCTTCCCAGGGCGTCGAAGCGCAGACGGTGGCGAACTGCTACACGGCAACCGAGCAGGGCGTGGAAGTCGTGCCGGTGCTGAACAAGATCGACCTGCCGTCGGCCGAGCCCGAGCGAGTGATCGCGGAGATCGAGGACATCATCGGCATCGATGCCGGCAATGCCGTTCGTGCCAGTGCCAAGACCGGTGAGGGCGTGGCCGAAATTCTGGAGATGGTGATCGAGCGCATTCCGCCACCCAAGGGCGATATCGATGCGCCGCTCAAGGCACTGGTGATCGATTCGTGGTTCGACAACTACGTCGGCGTGGTCATGCTCGTGCGCGTGGTGGACGGCGCGCTCCAGCCCAAGGACCGCATCCTCATGATGGCGACGCAAGCGGTGCACCTGTGCGAGCAGGTCGGCGTGTTCACGCCCAAGTCCGCCCTGCGCGATTCGCTCTGCGCGGGAGAAGTCGGGTTCCTCGTGGCCGGTGTGAAGGATCTGCGCGATGCGCAGGTGGGCGATACGCTCACGCTCGCGGAGCGCCCGGCGCAGGTGCCGCTGCCCGGCTTCAAGACCATCAAGCCGCAAGTGTTCGCGGGCCTCTATCCGGTCGAGTCGAACCAGTACGAGGCGCTGCGCGAAGCGCTGCAGAAGCTGCATCTGAACGACGCTTCGCTGCAGTTCGAGCCCGAATCGTCGCAGGCACTGGGTTTCGGCTTCCGCTGCGGCTTCCTGGGCCTCTTGCACATGGACATCGTGCAGGAGCGGCTCGAGCGCGAATACGGCATGGATCTCATCACCACCGCGCCCACGGTGGTCTACCGGGTGCTGCTGCGCGACGGCGAGGAGATCGAGATCGAGAATCCCTCCAAGCTGCCGGACGCTTCGAAGATCGAGGAGATCCGCGAGCCGATCATTCTCGCCACCATCATCATGCCGCAGGACTACGTCGGCCCGGTCATGACCTTGTGCAACCAGAAGCGCGGCGTGCAGAAGAACATGCAGTACAGCGGCCGCCAGGTGATCCTCACCTACGAGATGCCGCTGAACGAGATCGTGATGGACTTCTTCGATCGCCTCAAGTCGGTCTCGCGCGGCTACGCCTCGCTCGACTACGAGCTCAGCGAGTTTCGCGCCGGCGAGCTGGTTAAGCTCGACATCCTGATCAACGGCGACAAGGTGGACGCGCTGTCGCTCATCGTGCACCGGCAGAATGCGCCGTACCGCGGCCGCGAGCTTGCCGCCAAGATGCGCACCCTTATCCCGCGGCAGATGTTCGATGTCGCGATCCAGGCCGCGATCGGCGCGCACATCATCGCGCGCGAGAACGTGAAGGCCCTGCGCAAGAACGTGCTGGCCAAGTGCTACGGGGGCGACATCACGCGCAAGCGCAAGCTGCTGGAAAAGCAGAAGGCGGGCAAGAAGCGCATGAAGCAGGTGGGCTCGGTCGAGATTCCGCAGGAGGCATTCCTGGCGATCCTGCAGGTGGGAGAGAAGTAATGACCAACACAGTCGCAGGCGCGCGGACCGCAAGCCGCGCCGATCCGCTTGCGCGGCTCGGTTCAAGCCGCGCCGCCCCGCCTGCGCGGCTCCGCTCGAGCCGCGCATGAATTTCGCACTGTTCCTGTTCCTGCTGCTGGTGCTGACGGGGGCGGTCACCGCGCTCGATCGCTTCTGGCTGCGCAAGCGGCGCCTGGCCGATGCGCGGGTGCCGTGGTGGATCGAGTATCCGGTGAGCTTCTTCCCGGTGATCCTGATCGTCTTCCTGCTGCGCTCTTTCCTGGTGGAGCCGTTCAAGATCCCTTCCGGCTCCATGCTGCAGACGCTGCTGATCGGCGACTTCATCCTGGTCAACAAGTATACCTACGGCATACGTCTGCCGGTGGTGAACGTGAAAGTACTGGACGTTTCGCAACCGCAACGCGGCGAAGTGATGGTGTTCCGCTACCCGAAGAACACTTCGGTGGACTACATCAAGCGGGTGATCGGCATTCCGGGCGACGTGGTCCAGTACCAGGACAAGCGCTTGCAGGTCAACGGCAAGCCGGTCCCCGCGAAGCCCGACGGAACCTTTTACGACATCGAGCCGGGGCTGCACATGGTGCAGTTCCAGCGCGTCCGCGAAACCCTTGGCGAACACGTGTATTACACGCTCAATCGCACCGAGCGCCCGCCGATCAATCTGTCGGACGTGGAGCGATTCCCGTATCGCGACAATTGTGTCTACAATGACCGGGGCTTCACCTGCAAGGTACCGTCCGGCCACTATTTCATGATGGGCGACAACCGCGACAGCAGCAGCGACAGCCGCTACTGGGGCTTCGTTCCGGACCGCAACATCGTCGGCAAGGCATTCATGATCTGGTGGAACTTCGACGAGCTGAAACGCATCGGCAAGTTCATCGAATAAGGGGGGAATGGCATGAGAAGACAAAAAGGATTGGCGTTGTCCGGCCTGCTGTTCATATGCGCATTGCTGATCGTGGTCGCGCTTCTGGTATTCAAGCTGTTCCCGGCCTACGCCGAGTACCTGACCGTGAAGAAAGCGCTGAGCGATATCATGCACAATCCGGAATACCGCAGCTCGACCCGCGAGATCCAGGCGGCCTTCGAGCGGCGCGTGACGATCGACAACATTCGGGCGGTAGGTTCGAAGGACCTCGAAATCGCCAAGCAGGGCGACAGCGTGAGCGTGAGCGCGAGCTGGTCGGTGAAGGTTCCGCTGTTCTACAACCTGAGCGCGTGCATGGATTTCGAGGCGCGCGGCGAGTGAGGTTCGCGGCCGATCGATGCAAGCCGACGCACTGACCACGCGCCTCGGTTATCGATTCAAGGACCCGGCGCTGCTGCGCACCGCGCTGACGCACCGCTCGCACAGCAGCCCGCACAACGAGCGCCTGGAGTTCCTGGGCGACAGCGTACTGAATTGCATCGTCGCCGACGCGCTGTACAGGCGCTTTCCGCAACTGACCGAAGGAGAGCTGTCGCGGGCCCGGGCCATCATCGTGCGCCAGCAAACGCTGTTCGAGTACGCAGCCGCGCTCGAACTCGGAGCGCTGCTGCACTTGGGCGAGGGCGAGGTGCGAAGCGGCGGTGCGCAGCGTCCTTCGATTCTCGCCGATGCACTGGAAGCATTGATCGGGGCCGTATACGTCGACGGCGGATTCGCAGCTGCACGCAAGCTCGTGCAACACATCTTCAGACCGGTCCTGGAAAGCGACGACCCGGCGGCCGTACTCGGCAAGGACGCGAAGACGTTGCTGCAGGAATACCTGCAAGGCCGGCATATCGCGCTGCCTCGCTACAGCATCGTCGCCACCGAGGGCGAAGCGCACCGGCAGAGCTTTACGGTCGAGTGCGTGATCGCGCAGCTCTCGATCCGAACGCTCGGCGAGGGCTTGAGCCGGCGCGCCGCGGAACAGCAGGCGGCGAGGCTTGCTTACGGCCAGATCGCCGCGCAATGAACGCACGGCCGAGCCCGCGGACTTAACGATGAGCGAGCCGGAAAAGTTTCGCGCCGGGCACGCGGCAATCGTCGGCCGGCCCAACGTCGGCAAGTCGACGCTGCTCAACCGCTTCATCGGACAGAAGATCAGCATCACCTCGCGCAAGCCGCAGACGACCCGGCATCGCGTCTGCGGCATCGTGACTACGCCGCGTTCGCAATGCGCTTTCGTCGATACGCCCGGCTTCCAGGCCGGCGGTGCCAATGCGCTGCGCAGCATGATGAACCGCTCCGTCACGCGCGCCCTGGCCGAGGTAGACGTGGTCGTTTTCGTGGTGACGGTGGCGCGTTTCACCCCGGATGACGAGCGAGTGGCCGAGCTGCTGCCGAAAGCCGTTCCACTGCTGATCGCGGCCAACAAGGTGGACCGGCTCGCCGAGCGCTCGCAGCTCCTGCCCTATATCGATGCGCTGCAACGCCGGCTCGCTCCGCGTGCGATCGTGCCGGTGTCGGCGCAAACCGGCTACCAGGTCGATGCGCTGCTGCACGAGATCGAAACTCAACTGCCACTGCAGCCGCCGCTCTATCCGCCCGAGCAGCTGACCGACCGCGACGAACGCTTCTTCGCGGCCGAGTTCATCCGCGAGAAGGTCTTTCGCCACCTCGGCGACGAGTTGCCCTATGCGACTGCGGTCTCGATCGAGCGCTTCGAAGACAGCGGCAAGCTGCGGCGCATCCACGCCACTATCCACGTCGACAAGCCCTCGCACAAGGCGATCGTGATCGGCGAGGGCGGCGAACGGCTCAAGATCATCGCCTCCAGCGCTCGCAAGGACATGGAAGCGCTTTTCGGCGGCAAGGTCTTCCTCCAGGTGTGGGTGAAGGTGCGCCGCGGCTGGGCCGACGATGCCGCCCAGCTGCGCCGCTTCGGTTACGAGTAGGCGCGTGAGCTTCCCGGGCGAGGGGGGTCGTTGCGAGCTTCCCGGGCGAGGGGCCCCGCTTGCGGGGATCGACCGCAAAGCGAGCGACGTCGGCCACCGACGCCTTGGCCGTTCATCTGCCGCTACGGTTCGGAGGTGGCCTCACGCAGTGGGGATCGACCGCAAAGC
>WHTS01000010.1:0-19173 GCA_009377585.1 Betaproteobacteria bacterium | reverse complement strand
GTGGGGATCGACCGCAAAGCAAATGGCGCTGGCCGCCGACAGCTTGGCCTGCGCAATTCAGTGATCGCTCGGAGGCGGCGGCGGTGAGCATGCGCACTGCAACCAGCCGCCTCGACGACGAACAAGCGTTCGTCCTGCATACCTATCCGTTCCAGGATACCAGCGTCATCGTCGAGGCCTTCACCCGCCGCTACGGGCGCATCGGTCTCATCGCCAAGGGCGCCAAGCGGCCGAAATCCACGCTGCGACCTGCGCTGCTTGCGTTCCAGCCGCTGGCGATCGCATGGTCCGGCCGCGGCGAGCTGCGCACGCTCACGCGTGCGGAATCCGTCGGCAGCGCCCACACGCTCGCCGGCGTGGCCATGATGTGCGGGTACTACGCGAACGAGCTCGTGTTGAAGCTGCTGCAGCGCGACGATCCGCACGAGCGGCTGTTCGACGACTACGCCGACGCATTGCGAGGCCTCGCCGCGGGCGAGGCGAGCGAAGCCGTCCTGCGGCGCTTCGAGCTCGCGCTGCTGCGCGAGATCGGCTACGCGGTCGAGCTCCAGTACGATGCCGAGCGCGGCACGCCGCTGGTCGCCGAGGAGCGTTACGCCTATTGGCCCGAGCGCGGCCCGCTCGCGGCGGCCGACGCGGACAATGCGCCGGGCACGGTACAATTGCGCGGCAAGACCTTGCTCGACATGGCGCGCGGCGACTTTTCCGATCCGCTCACGGCGGCCGAAAGCAAACAGCTCATGCGCTGGCTGATCGGGCAGCATCTGGACCAGCGCACGCTCAATACGCGCCAGCTCCTGATCGAGCTGCAGCAGCTTTGATGGCCCATCGTCCATTGGCGGCACCATGACCCGGCTCAGCGTCAATCTCAACAAGGTCGCGCTCCTGCGCAACACCCGCACCCTCGGCATTCCGAGCGTTACGCGCTGCGCGCGCATTTGCCTCGAAGCCGGCGCCCACGGCATCACCGTGCATCCGCGCCCCGACGGTCGCCACATTCGCGCGCAAGACGTGTTCGAGCTGGTCGAGCTGCTGAAGGGGTATGCCGGCATCGAGCTCAACATCGAGGGCAATCCCTTCCACCAATTGCTGCCGCTCGCAAGGCAGGTGCGCCCCGAGCAGTGCACGCTCGTGCCGGACGAGGAGGGCGCGTTCACTTCCGATCACGGCTGGGACGTGGCGAAGGACGGTGCGCGCCTGGCGCCGGTCATCGCGGAGCTGCATGCGCTCGGCATCCGCGTGAGCCTTTTCATGGATCCGCTCGCCGGCGCAATGGCCCAAGCGAAGGCGCTGGGAGCCGATCGGATCGAGCTCTATACCGAAAGCTACGCGCGTGCCTTCGGCGGCGGCGAGCAAGGCGACGAGCTCGCCCACTTCGCCGCCGCAGCGCAAGCGGCACACGGCGCGGGCCTCGGCGTCAATGCCGGCCACGATCTCAATCGCGACAACCTGCCCGCATTCCTCGCCGCCGTACCGGGCGTGCTGGAAGTTTCCATCGGCCATGCGCTCACCGCCGATGCGCTCGAGCTGGGCTTGGATGCTACCGTCAAGGCTTATCTGCAGGCGCTCGAAACCCACGCGGCCGCGAGATCGCGACCCGGCCCATGATCTACGGCATCGGCGTGGATGTGCTCGAACCGCAGCGGGTGGAGCGGTTGCTGCAACTCTACGGCGAGCGGTTCGCACGCCGCGTGCTGACCGAGGACGAGTGGCCGGCCTATCAGCGCAGCCCGCGTCCGGTGCTATTCGTCGCGAATCGGTTCGCCGCCAAGGAGGCTTTCTCGAAAGCCATGGGAACGGGCTTTCGCTACCCGGTCACGCTGGGTCAGATCAACGTGCTGCAGAACCGGCGCGGGAAGCCCGAGCTTTACTATCGGCCCGATCTGCAGCGGCTGGTCGATGCCGAGCAGATCGCCGGCTCGCACGTCACGATCAGCGATGAGCGCAACGTTGTGTGCGCTGTGGTCGTGCTGGAGCGCGCATGAATCCGCGGCCGATGCCGTTCGGCCCGGTGCTGGCCGCGGTGGCAGGCATCGAGCTCTCGACTGCCGATCGAGAGCGGCTGGTCCATCCCCTCGTTGGCGGAGTAACCCTGTTCGCCCGCAACTATGCCGATGCCGCGCAGCTCACGGCACTTTGCGCCGCCATCCATGGCTTGCGCGAGCCGCGGCTGCTGATCTGCGTCGATCACGAAGGCGGTCGGGTGCAGCGTTTCCGCGACGGCTTCACGCGCGTGCCACCGATGCGCAGCATCGGCGCGCTCTGGCAGAGGGGTGCGAGCCGCGCCAGAGCCGCGGCGCATGCCGCTGGCGTAGTGATCGCCTCGGAGCTTGCGGCGTGCGGCGTGGATCTTTCGTTCACGCCGGTGCTCGATCTCGACTACGGGGTGAGCAGCATCATCGGCGATCGCGCCTTGCACCCCACGCCCGAAGTGGTGACCGAGCTGGCCGCATGCCTGCTCGACGGACTGCAGGAAGGTGGTATGGCGGGCGTCGGCAAGCATTTTCCGGGACACGGTTACATCGCCGCCGATTCACACCTCGTGCTTCCGGTCGACGAACGCGACCTGGAAACGATCCGCGCCCGCGATCTCGAACCCTTTCGCGCGCTTAGCTCCCGCCTTGCCGCTGTCATGGCGGCGCACGTGCTTTATCCGCAAGTCGACGCGCAGCCGGCCGGTTTCTCCCAGCGCTGGATCCGGACCATCTTGCGCCGCGATCTCGGCTACGACGGCGCGGTCGTCAGCGACGATCTCGCCATGGCGGGCGCCGCCTGTGCCGGTTCGCTGGAAGAGCGCGCGCAAGCGGCATTCGCGGCCGGCTGCGACCTGGTGCTTGCCTGCACGCCGGACGATGCCGATGTCGTGCTGTCCTGCCTGCGCTACGATATGCCGGCGCAAAGCCGCACGCGGCTGCACGCGATGTTCGGCACCCCGGCTTCGGTTGTCGCAGGCGCTACCCGCGTACGCGACGCACGGACGCTCTTGTCGAGCATTGCCGCGTAAAGCCGACAGGCTCGGATATTGCTCACATGCAGCAACGTCCGTGGCCGAGAGCCCGAACACTGCGGGAATAATGCATGGATTTCGATTTCGACAAGTGGACCAAGCTCGCGCAGGAGAACCCGGCCGAGTTCGAGCGCCAGCGAGAAGCCACGCTGCGCGCGACGATCGCTGCGGCGCCGTCGGAACATCGGCAGCGGCTGGAAGGCTTGCAGTTTCGCCTCGACATGGAGCGCCAGCGCTCGGATTCGCCGCTCGGCTCGTGCGTGCGGCTCAACTCGCTCATGTGGGCCGGCTTCTATCGCCTGCGCAAGCAATTGAATACCGTGACCAGTGGTTTGTCGGAGGAAGACCCTGCGCGCACCAGCGCCGAGGTCATTCCGTTGCAGGCGATGCGGGAACGGCGTCGCAGCGGCGGTCAGCGGGAAGAAGAGCGCTAAGGAGTTCGGTTCGTAAATTTGGCAACGTACGATGTCAGCCGCAGAGCCAGCCAACGCTGGCAAGCGCATACGCTGCCATAGTGATGGGAGACAGAAAGCGGACGCTCAAGCCCGCTCCATGTACTCCCCGGTGTCGGTGTTGACCTTGATCTTCTCGCCTTCGGAGATGAATTGAGGGACCAAGACCGTGAGGCCGGTGTCGGTCTTGGCCGGCTTGAACGATCCGGTCGCGGTCGCACCCTTCAGAGTGGGCTCGGTTTCGACCACCGTCAGCACCACGCTTCCCGGCAGCTGCACGCCGATCGGGCGCTCGTTGTGGAAGTTCACCTGGATGTCGGTGTTGGGCAGCAGATAACCGGATTGGCCTTCGAGGAAGTCCGCGTCCAGGGTGAGCTGCTCGTAGGTCGCCTTGTCCATGAAGATGAAGCTCGTGCCGTCGGCATAGAGATACGTCATCTCGCGCGGTTCGACGAAGGCGCGCTCGACTTTCTCGTCGGTCCGGATGCGCTGGTTGGTCTTGGTGCCGGCCTCGATGTCTTTCATCTCGACCTGCATGAATGCGCCGCCGCGGCCGCCGACATGCACGTGATAGGATTTCAGCACCCGCCAGATCCGCTTTTCCCATTCGATGAGGTTGCCGACGCGGATCTCGGTTGCCAATACTTTCGCCATGATCGGACCCCGTTGCGGAAAAAGGCCGGATTATAGATGAGCGCAGCGCGGCCCAGCTACCGGCGCTTCGACCCGGACTGCCGCGATTGCCCTCGGCTGGCCGCATTTCTGCGCACGGTGCGGCACGAGCACCCCGACTATCACGCCGCTCCGGTCGCGCCCTTCGGCGATCCGCATGCGCGCCTGCTGATCGTCGGCCTCGCTCCCGGCCTGCATGGCGCCAATCGCACCGGGCGCCCGTTCACCGGAGACTACGCGGGGGTCCTGTTGTATCGCACATTGCACCGGTTCGGCTTCGCATCGACCACGTGTTCGACGGCGCGCAACGACGGGCTGGAGCTGCGCGGCTGCCGCATCACCAACGCGGTCAAATGCCTTCCGCCGCAGAACAAGCCGGAAACGTCCGAAGTGCGCGGCTGCAACCGTTACCTCGCCGCGGAGCTGAGCGAGCTGGCTGCGGGCAGTGCGATCCTGGCGCTGGGGACGATTGCGCACCGCGCCGTCCTGCTCGCTTTCGAGTTGCGTGCGGCCGAGTACCCGTTCGCGCACGGCGCCGTGCACCGCCTGCCGAACGGCCGGTTGCTGTTCGATAGCTACCATTGCAGTCGCTATAATACGCAGACCAATCGCCTCAGCGCCGCGATGTTCGAGGCGGTTTTCGCTGCCATCGCGGTCCATCTCGAAGCTTCCTGATTACGCCTCCCCGGCGCCGTGTTCGATCCCGCCGAAACGCTCGCTACGCTCCCGCACCGCCCCGGCGTGTATCGCATGCTCAATGCCGCCGGCGAGGTACTCTACGTCGGCAAGGCGCTCGACCTGCGCAAGCGGGTGTGGTCGTATTTCCGCCCGGGTGCAGTGCATTCGCCGCGCATCGCGGTGATGGTCGCTCAGGTCGGCTCGGTGGAAACGACCGTGACGCGCTCGGAGGCCGAAGCGCTGCTGCTGGAAAACAACCTCATCAAGTCGCTTTCGCCGCGCTACAACATCCTGTACCGTGACGACAAGTCGTATCCGTTCATGATGCTCACCGGCCACGACTTTCCGCGGCTTGCATTCCATCGCGGTGCGCTGGAGCGCCACAATCGCCACTTCGGCCCGTTCCCGAACGCGGGCGCGGTGCGAGACAGCATTCAGCTCCTGCAACGCGTGTTTCGGCTGCGCACCTGCCAGGACGCGGTGTTCAACAACCGCTCGCGCCCCTGCCTTTTGCATCAGATCCATCGCTGCACCGCGCCCTGCGTCGGGCTCATCGACAAGGCGGCGTACGCGCGCGACGTGGCCGACGCCGTACTGTTCCTCGAAGGCAAGGAAGACGAGGTCCTGCGCAATCTCACCGAGCGCATGGAGCGCTGCGCCGAGCGGACCGAGTACGAGCAGGCGGCGCTCTTGCGCGATCAGATCCAGACCTTGCGCAGGGTGCGCGAGAAGCAGTTCGTGGACCGGGGCGAGGGCGAGGGGGTGGATACCGACGTCATCGCCTGCGTGAGCGCTTGCGGGATGCTGGTCGTCAATCTCGTGATGATCCGCGGCGGCCGCCACATCGGCGACAAGAGCTTCTTCCCGCAGAACGCCGACCCCGAAGACCTGGTCGGTGCGCTGGAAGCTTTCCTCACCCAGCATTACCTGGAGCGGGTGGTTCCGGCAAGAATCGTCGTGAATCAGGCGCTCGACGCGACGCCGCTGGCCGAGCTGCTGTCGTCCCAGGCTCACCGGCGCGTGGAGATCACCCACAGCGTGCGCAGCGAGCGGCGCGTTTGGGTCGAGATGGCCGAGCAGAATGCGCGCCTCGCCGCCGAGCAGAAGCTCGCTCTGCAGGCCACGCAGGAGGTGCGCTTGCGTGCGCTGCAATCGGCGCTCGAAGTCGAGCACATCGCGCGCGTCGAGTGTTTCGACATCAGCCACACGATGGGCGAAGCCACGGTCGCTTCCTGCGTGGTGTATGAGGCGGGGCAGATGCGCAACAGCGAATACCGGCGCTTCAACATTGCCACCGCCAATGCGGGGGACGACTACGCGGCTATGCGCGAGGTGTTGCAGCGGCGCTACCGGCGCCTGGTCGCGGGCGAGGCACGCCTGCCCGACCTGGTGTTGATCGACGGGGGAAAGGGTCAGCTCGGCGTGGCTTGTGAGGTATTCTCCGAGCTGGGTCTGAGCGAGGTGCAGCTCATGGGTGTAGCGAAAGGGGAAGAACGCAAGCCGGGGCTGGAGACGCTCTGGCTTCCGGGTCGGGAACATCCGCTGGAGCTCGCGCCCAATCATCCGGGCCTGCATCTCATCCAGCAGATCCGCGACGAAGCGCATCGCTTTGCGATCCAGGGCCACCGCGCGCGCCGCGGCAAGGCCCGCACCGGCTCGGTGCTGGACGCGGTCGAGGGCATCGGCGCCAAGCGCCGCCAGCGCCTGCTCACGCGCTTCGGCGGCCTCAAGGGCCTGCTCGCGGCCAGCGTCGACGACCTGGCGCAGGTCGAGGGCGTGAGCCGCACGCTCGCCCAGCGCATCTACCAGCAGCTGCATTAGCGAGTTTGCGACAAATGGCTCGCAGTTCGCTCCCTCGCTTGCAGCGCGCGCACCGCGGAAAGCGGCCTGGCGGGCACTTTCCGGATTCATGAGATGCCGCTCAACGTACCGAACGTGCTGACGTGGGCGCGGATCATCATGATCCCGCTGTTCGTGGGCATCCTGTATTTCCCCGAGTCGTGGATGACGCCGTTTGCGCGCAACGTCACGGCGACGGCGCTGTTCATCGTGGCGGCTCTGACCGATTGGCTCGACGGTTACCTTGCCCGGACACTCGATCAGATGTCGGCCTTCGGCGCATTCCTCGATCCGGTCGCCGACAAGCTCATGGTCGCGGCGGCGCTGGTGGTCCTGGTGGATCTCGATCGCACTCAGGCGGTTTACGCCTTCATCATCATCGGTCGCGAGATCACCATCTCGGCCCTGCGCGAATGGATGGCGAAGATCGGCCGCAGTCGCAGCGTGGCTGTATCGTTCCTCGGCAAGGTGAAGACGGTAGCGCAGATGGTGGCAATTCCCATGCTGCTGTACGAACACCCCATCGGCCCGCTGGACATGATGTTCATCGGCAACATGCTGATGATGATCGCCGCGGTGCTGACCGTGGTGTCGATGATGTACTACCTGAAGCTCGCGATGCCGCATTTGAGCGAGTGAGGAACGCCTCGCCACCCCGGCGCCGCGGGCCACCCTGCCTTATAGAAGATGCGGCGAAATCTGACATTCCCCTCCTGGCAAGGAGGGGCGGGACGCGACAATGTCGCGGACGGGGTGGTTCCTCGAGCAAATGTCGCTTGCCTTGACCGTCCCGGGGCCGGGTTCCTATAATCCTCTCCCAGCGGGCGGGAATAGCTCAGTTGGTAGAGCGCAACCTTGCCAAGGTTGAGGTCGCGAGTTCGAGTCTCGTTTCCCGCTCCAAGTTTTGATCTGCAGAGTTCCATGGAAGTCTGCAAGTCATTGAGAAGAGAGGGCTTAGACCTCTCTTCTCATCCAGTGAGTTCCACTGGAAACCACCGCCAGCCACGATTTTTTAGTACATTTTTTAGTACATCGAAATCGGGGCATACGGCGGATCGGTTTCCTACTGGAGCCGCTCACCTGGAAAACGTACATCTCCTCTCATCAACGACGAGACGAGGGACGATGTACGATGCCTCTCACCGATACCGTCGTCCGACAGGCCAAGCCTGGCCGTCGCGACTTGACGCTTAAGGACACGGATGGCTTGGCGCTCTTTGTGAGCGTCACCGGTGCCAAGAGCTGGCATTTCCGCTTTTCTTGGTCCGACAAGCAGCCGCGCATCTCGCTCGGCACATACCCCGAAATCAGCCTCAAAGACGCGCGCGAATTACGTGACCAGGCGCGTGCGCTCGTCGCCAAAGGGATCGATCCGCGCGTGCATCGCCGGCAGGAGCGCAAAGCCGCCCTGGTCGTCGGCGAGAACACTTTCGAGGCCGTCTTCGAGCGCTGGCGGGGCTTCAAGGCGCTGAGCCTGCGCACTGGCCGCCAGAGTACGCTGTCGCAGATCGACCGGATCTTCAAGAAGGATGTGCTGCCCTGGCTTGGGCAGCGCTCGGTGTTCGAGATCGCCCGCACCGACCTAGTGGAGGTGCTGCGCAAGATCGAGCGGCGCCATGCGTACACCACGGCCGAGAAGTGTCGGACCTGGTTCAACCAGATGTTCCGCTATGCTCTCGTCGAGTTTGGCCTGGACACCAACCCCGCGGCCGATCTCGACATCGTCGCCATGCCCCAGCCGCCCGTCCGGCACAACCCGTTCCTGAGAATGAACGACCTGCCGGCGTTCCTAAAGAAGTTGGGGTGCTACGACGGAGACGTCAACACTCAATTGGGCCTGCGGTTGTTGCTCCTCACTGGCGTGCGCACCGGCGAGCTGCGTTCGGCGGTTCCCGAGCAATTCGACCTGGATCAAGAGCTGTGGATCATCCCGCCCGTCGTGGTCAAGCAGTTGCAATTGAAACTGCGCAAGGAAAGTGCGGACATCCCGCCGTACATCGTGCCCCTGTCAAGTCAGGCGATCGCGATCGTTCGGTATCTGCTGGCCGCCATGACCCCAGCGCAGCGCTACCTGCTCCCACATCGCAGCGAACCGAAGGAGCGCATCAGCGAGAACACGCTCAACGCAGCCCTCAAGCGAATGGGTTATCAGGGTCAACTGACGGGTCATGGCATCCGCGCGACCATCTCGACGGCGCTGAACGAACTTGGCTATCGCCAGGAATGGGTGGAGGCTCAACTTTCGCATGCCGATCCGAATCAGATCAGAGCAGCATACAACCATGCCGAATACGTAGAACAGCGCCGCCAGATGATGCAGGAGTGGGCCGATCGCCTCGATCAGTGCGAACTGACGGGTATGCAAGGCGCAGGCGAGGTCAAGATACCGCTCGCGAACGGCTGCGGCGCACGAGCGCCGGAGCCACCCGTTGTCGGCTCGATCGGCGCGGCGCCGATGGCGGTTCCGGCCGCCACCGCCGAAGCGCACATCGAACCGGATGTCGTCGTGCCCTTGATGACCATCTTGGCACGGCGGGATCAGCGCCCACAGCCCATCCTGACCGGAATCCAGTGTGAGCGCGCCGTGATGGTGGCGACCTTCGAGGCCCCGCAAAACCTGCCGTTGCCAGTATTCGCCAAGCTCGCTGGAAAGTCTCGCGACCAGATCAACCGGGACATCAAGCACCGCCGTTTACTCTCGCTGACCTTGGGCAATCGGGGGCATCGCATCCCCGACTGGCAGCTCGATCCCGTTCGGCATGCATTCACGTGCGCCGTACTGGAGCGCGTGCCGGAACGGGATGCTTGGGCGATCTACGGCGCGATGTCTGAACCGCTTGACGGCTTGTCGGGACGCACTCCCATCGACGCCGTGAGCGCCGGCAACGTCGACGAGGTGATGGATGCCGTGTGCCGTGCACTCAGCGCGGGCTTGGCGCCAGGCGATTCCGGAGCGGTCCGTGCCGGGCCGGAACCGAGCCGTCTGCAGCCGCCTCGACGTGACGAGTTGCGGGGG
The DNA here is from genome assembly GCA_009377585.1 of Betaproteobacteria bacterium. Lineage (NCBI taxonomy): Bacteria > Pseudomonadati > Pseudomonadota > Betaproteobacteria > Betaproteobacteria bacterium. The sequence continues at coordinate 9,509 of WHTS01000010.1, read as the reverse complement.
CTGACGCCTTCCCATCGGCCAGCTTCAGATACGGATTGTTTGCCGGTCGTTCGCTGAACCAGGTGCTGGGATCCGCGATCAGGTAGCCGTGCAATCGGCGCGACTTGCGCGGGCCGGTGACCTCGCAGGTCCAGATGTTCAGGCCGTTGTCCTGCTTCCGATGAACACGCAGCTTCTCGAAGCGCTTCTGCACCCACTGCCAGTCGGCCACCTTGTCCTGCTTGGCGAGGTAGGCCGTCTGCGGATACTCCTGGGCGTATCGTTGGAACACGCCGGGGCTGACCAGGTAGACGGTATCGGCCACGGTATGCACCAACGCCTTGGCGTCGTTGATGATGAGCCTGCGACTCTGGATGCCGCGCTTGAGCCAGGCCATGAAGTGCTCGCCGGAGATCGGGTCTTCGGCAGCCGTGGTGTTAGTCGCGGCGGCAGCTAGCGCGACTGCATCGTCAGCGGTTTCCCCGCTCGTCGCCGGCGCTAAACGCGGTGCCGCTTCAACGGCAGGCGGCATTTGCCCATTAGCCGTACCGAGCAGCCCAAGCACGGGATCTAGACCGTCCATCGTTGATGGGGTGTGCGGTGTCGCGTGTGGTGCCAGCGTTTCGCCGACCGCTTTCCTGCTCAGGTAGTTCAGGTGCGCTTCGAGCACGTCCTGCGGCGTCGCGACCAGGGTCAGACACATCACCGTGTCCTCGGGCATCTGATCGAACAGGGCATTGAATGCATCGCCGCCCTTGCGCGTCTCGCCGGTGATGTGGCCGCTCGTCGGCGGCGTGCGCAGCCGGTCGAGCACCATGACCCGGTGCGGCATGCCGTCGAAGACCCACACGCCGTTCGTTACGTCGGAACACGGTTGTTCGAAGAAAAGCCGCTGCGAGAAATCCGTGCCGCTCGCAAGCTCGATTTCGCCTTCGTCGGTTCCTTCTGGGTAAGCGGCCAACCGGTAGAAACGCTCACGGTCCACGTCGGCCGAGCCGATCAAGGTCGGATTCGGGTTGAACCAGGGCAACAGCCAAGCGTGGATGTCCGCCGCGCTCAAGCGCCGTGCCTTGACGCCAGCATTGGCGAGGCCACCCGCCAGCCGGTCGCACACCATCATCAGGGCTTGCTCGGGAGATTGGCCGCGACGAAGTGAAGCGCCGGGCGTGCGACGATAGACGACCATGCGCACGCGCCTCGTCTGTCCGCGCCAGGGCAGGCGGGTCACGGTGCTGTCCTCGAACAAGCCGCCCGACTTCGCGATGGCCCGCAGGTGATGGGCAAGAAAGCGCAGATAGAAGTCGCTGAACGCGCTGCCCTTGGCACGCGGCTGAACATAGTCTCGCAAGGCGCTCACATAGCTCGCCCAATCGGCTTCATCCTGCGCGTAGAGCTGCACCACCCAAGGCTGCTCGTCGAGTTCGTCGAAGCTATCCTGCAGCGCGTTCTCCAGCGCATCGCGGGTCTGCTGCAACCAATGCGTCTCGCGACCTTCGGTGCCGACCGGCGTGAGTTCGAAGAACGCCGCAACCGATTCGCCGTCCTCCAGCAGCAGGCTCTTGGAGTCGGGGAGGTATTCCACCCAAGGCAGCAGATCTACGAAGGACGGCAAAACGTCGTAGAGCGCCTGCTCATCCGCCAGCGTGGCCGGCCTGCGCTTCGGATCGCGCGTGCTACCGGGCTCGGGAAGGCCATGTGCCTTTAGTTCGGCCACGTGGCGTTCCCACACGTCGGCGGGCCGCGCCTCGGATGGCACTTCTTGGCGCGACCAAGGCAGCGACAGTGACCAGTCCATTCAGTAGTCCTCCACCCGTTCTCCCGGAAGCGCGTACTGGACGCGCTGGTAGAGCGGAAACACCGTGCTGTAGCCGGGCACGGGCACCGGGTCGGTGCCCGCCAGGTGCGGAAACACGTACATCACCAGGTCCGGGTTGGGCAGGCGATGGAACTGGCGGTAAATCTCGTTCTGGGCCGTGCGGGTGTAGCCGGTTTGCACGGCGCTCGCGCCTTGCACTTCCGCATCGGTGAGCGGCCGGCGCAACGTCTGCCGAGCGTCCAGCAGCTCGCGTGAAGCGCGGCCGCCACCCGCGGCTCCTTTCGTCTCCTGGTTCCAGATGTCGAGCATGGTCTGACCGCCGTGGGTGAGCAGCTTCTCTTTGTCGGTTGCACAGCCGGCCAGCGCCACGATCACGAGTACGACGGCCAGCCGTTCAATCCAAGTCCGAGACATGGGAACCTCCGAGACGGTGATCGACCCTGCGGCCCTTGGCGTCGTAGTCGATGGCAAGCGGCTGCTCGATGTGCACGGCAACCTTGGCCCCCGGTTCGACATAGATCGCGGCAAATGCCTGGCCATAGAGCTTATTGACCCATTGCGACATTTCCTGCACGCCGCCGGCCAGGATGCGACCCATGGCCTCGTTGCCGGTGATGCCGACCGTGCCGAGCGAGCCGTCGGCTCCGATGTAGGACATCCGGCCGCTATCCGAATCGATCAGGGATGCCACGCCCGCGCCGGCAGCCGTGATCAATGCCTGGCTGCCCAGGTACTGCCGGGCGTTGCTGCGCCGCTCGCCGCTGATGCAGGGGATGCCGTAGGGATCGCTGATCCAGCCGAGGCCGCCTTGAATACTGTTGTCGTTCCGGCTGTTCCCACTGCTGCTGCGGCCGGATTCTTCCGGCAGCGTGCGGATGGTTCCATCCTGAAATACGAAGGTGATCGACCGGATCTGCCCGCGCACGCAGGAGAGCGTCCAGTCGCCCGAGGCCGTTCCGCTGACCACGGCACCGGCCACGTCCGGAAGATCGATGCCGTTGGCCGTGAGGTTGTCCGGTCCGATGATCACCTTGAACTGATAGGGATCATTGACCGTTCCGTCGATCGGCACGCGACCGATGAGCGCCGTCATCGCGATCGATCCCATCAAGGTCGCGTTCGACGGCACTGTGTAGACCGCTTTGAGTGGCGATGCGCCCACGGCCCCGCCGGTGGCTCGGCCCAGAGTCTCCGCGGCCGTGTCGACCGTTCCTTTCGCTGTACCAAGATCGTTCGGAAAGCTGAAACCGCTGCGGCTGCCGCTCTTGCCTTCGACGGGTTTAGCATCGTCGGGCTCGATCCAGCGCGTGCCGTCGCGGCCGAACTGCTGTCCATCGCCTTCCTTCAGTCCTAGGCCGATCGGCAGATCGGCGTGGCCCGCCTTGCCCGGATTGTCGAGCTGACGCCGGAGATCCTGCAGCAGACCCTGAGTCTGCTGCCGCTCATTGGTGACGTGTTCGCGGTCCTGGCGCAGCTGGGCGCGCTCGGTGTCCAGGGCGCTCTGGATACGCTGGTCGATCGACCGCTCGCGCTGGCGCAGGCGTTCGTTCTCGGCTCGCTGGCTGCGATTGTCGGACAGGGCCGTCTGCAACTCGTTGCGCAACTGCTTGACCTGAGCGACGAGGGTGGCGACGGTATCGCGGGGCGTATCGCCCTCGATGCCGAGCGCCTTCATTTCATCGGCCGTCAGCCGGCTGGCGGCATCGCGCGGCGCCGTCGGTGCGGTGGGCTCGCCAGAAAAGAGCTTGACGCCGACGAACACCAGGAGCAGCGCCATCGGCAGCATCAGCCACTTGAGGAGACCGTTACTTCGCATCGCCGGCTCCTCCCGCGTCGCCGCCGGCGGCGGATGCAGGCAGGTCGACCGAAGCATCGATCGGGCTGATCGTTGGCAGCAGTGACCGAGCCAATCCGTGGCCGCGCGTTACCAGGTACACCACGGTGGTGTCGTGCGAATCGCCTACCGGACCCAGGTCGGGGTGCTGAAACGTCGCGGCGACAAAATCACCCTGCAAGGCACGCGGGTCCAGGCCGACCCACCTTGCCGACGTATTGGTCAGTTGGACCGCCGTCACCCACTGGTCCTCCAGCCGCCACGCGGCTACCGTGTTGGCGCGAACCGGCAGGGCCGGCAGCAGTGTGTCCAGCACCGTGTCGCGCGGCAGTTTCACGCGCGAAATGCCGTTCACCGGCTCAACGGTGCGCAGCGGCGCGTATAGGCTCTGCGCAGCATGGCGTGTCAGCACCACGGGAACCGGCGTTTCCCTCGCGGACCGCGGCAACGTTGCTGTTGCAGGCGGTGCTTCGGTAACTCGCTCGCCGGTGTCGCCATAGCGCTTCGCCGGCAATTCACCCCCGACGATGCGAACGGGTTCCAGTGGCGCCTCGCCGGGCTGCGCCGACACGTCGAGCAGGACCAATGCGCCGGTGTCCGCGTCCTGCAGCTGCAGGCGAGTCGGTTCGATGGGTTCGCTCGCGCGTAGGTAGACGGCGCCACCCGCGCTCTGCACGCGAAGGCGCTCGCCCAGCGAAGCCGGTACGCCGACCCGGACACTCCGGTCGATGAAGACCACGCGCTCGTGGCCTACGACGAGGGGGATAGCCAGGGGCAGCCGCTCCCAGCGCAGGATTTCCAGCGCGTGGCTGGCCGGCAGCGGACTAAGAGTCGAGGCGACACTGGCCAGAACGAGAATCAGACGTTTCATCGCAGATTTCTACCGGTTGCTCGAACGGGTGGCGGACGCCGACGGGGCCTCGACGGTGATGCGTTGCGGCGTGCTGCTGTAGCAGTCCAGGGCGAGACCGAAGGGATTGCGTTCGGGGTCGATGTCCAGGCGTACCACCTTCAGCGGATAGCGCACCAAGGCGCGCTTGACCTGCTCGGACCCGTGGTACTCGTCGGCCGTCACGTCCAGCGTGACGATCCAGTCGCGATCGGAGACCACCCGCACGCGCGCCGTCGGGTTGCCTCGGCAGGCTCGCGCTGCGTTCGGTCAAGCGATCGAGCATGTCGAGCTGGCGCACGAGGGCCGCGAGCTGCGTGTGCTCGGAAGCGGCATCGGCGGCGAGAGCGGGCGCTGGGCCGACCAACAAGCAGGCCAATAGCAAGCCCGGTACTCGGCATCGCTCGGCGGTCGTCGTGTAAATCGAAATCATCACGCCAGTCCGGGGTATGGATGGCGGGATGCTGCGACACCAGCTGGGCTAGACGCCGCAAAAAATAGGAACGAACCAACTACCGTATTGCTGGAAGTATGCGTGTGGGCTGAGCAGCTCTGTCCTACGAAGAAAGTCTTGGACGCCGTTAACCACCTTCGAGAGGCCAAGTCTCCGGCCGAGGTTGTGAGTCTACGACTTACATCATGTAACTTGAAAATTATGGACTACAATAGACAGATTTACCGACAGGTCGTAACCATGCCAACGAGAACTGCCGACGGCGAGATCCTCACCCTCAAGCAGGTGGCGGACTACCTCAAGGTCACAGAGCGGACGATCTACCGGCTAGCAGCGGCCAAGAAAATCTGAGTCGCGCCAGTGTGCTGATCGTTGGACAGCTCGATGGCTGTGCCCTTGAGGCGCTTGCCCCGGAATTCTTCTCGTAGAGTAAGTCCCAGCATTACTCGCGTTCCCCCTCGTTGGATTGGCCTTGCGCAGCGCTGTCGCGCCCTTCCATCGATTGCTGCTTGATCCAGCTATCTATGTCGGTGCGCGAGAAGCGCCAGGTTCCGCCGACCTTGAAGGCGGGGATTGCGGCCAAGCAGTTTTTGGAGATCACCTATCCCACGCACGACCTGCTGAAAGGCATCGAGGCCGTTGGCCCCGACCAGGGCCGCCCCGTGGTCGTGATCGGCGAACGCGGCCTTGGTAAGTCGCACTTGATGGCCGTGCTCTACCATGCGGTGACAGACCCGGCATCGACCAGCGCGTGGCTCAATGCGTGGGCCATCACGCTGGCCGAGCCCGGCATCGGTACCCGAAGCACTCGGCTGACTTTCGCCGGTCAGGTGCTACTGAACGATGTGCGCCGGCTATTCACCTTTCTCGATCAGGCGCGCGACAACGTGCGTGCAGCAGCGTCGGGTCATCGGGGAATACTGCGCATAGCAGTTTCGGATGGTGTCGTGCCGCAGCGCTTCAGCTCGCTACTTGCGCGGTGCCGGGAACAAGAGCCGGACATCGAGATCCGCCTGTTCGAGGTGCCGCTTTCACAACAGGTAAGAGGGCTTCGAGACGGCTTTTACGACATAGGTTTCGCGAGACTTGGTGAAGTCGGGGAGGGTATCGAGGTAACACCGATTTGGACGGATCTGCTCGTAGCCGTCGTTCCATCGCGGCACCCGTTGCTTGCGCATAAGCGGGTTGCGCTTCGAGACGTTGTGAACTATCCGCTCATACTGGCCCATCCTCAAGCGAGCGAAGGATGGTATCGTCAGATCGAACGAATATTGCGTACGGTCGACGTGCCACCCGTCATAGCCGAGTATGTCGGTTCGCACGATCTCTTGTTCGCACTCATTGCGGCGGGCTATGGAGTCGGCTTTGCCTGCGAATCGCAACTCGTCCATATCGACCATGCTGACGTCCTGGCTCGCCCTCTCGAAGGCGAGAGTGCGATAGTGACAACTTACCTTTTGAGACCTGATTCGAATCCTTCTCCTCATGTAAAGAGGTTCATAGACCGAATCAGCGCCAACCGAGCTCCGTAGCTCTCTGCCATTGTCCGATTTCACAGCCGAAGGCGTCACGGCGGGCTACTTCGGCTTGAACCTGGAGCAGTCGACCAGCCGCAGCCATGAACATACGCAGCAAGTGTCCGGTCAGGTCATCTAGTTGTCCGAGCGGGCAAAAAACAAGGGCATGGTGGTCGACGACATCGACCTTCACGAGCATGTGGAGTGGCGGCGTGTCGTCGATGTATCCGGATCGGACTCCCGACCCCGGACCGACCAACAAGTCCTGAACGGGCACCCTATGCAATGAAGCATTGTTCTGAATGGGGGCGGTCAGCCGGCAGGTATATCAGCAACAGAGACTGCCGCGTGCGGGCCGGCAGGGGTCAGTCGCGAATGCTCTGCAGGAACCCTTCGGTTGGGATCTCCCGGCCGAGGCCCTGCTGTTTCGCCAGCTCGTAGGCGCGGCCCGCAACTACGTTGTGCTCGACGCGGCGCATGCCGCCCCGGTCGGAGTGGGTGATCTGCTCCTGGGCGGTACGGCCCTTGGCCGTACCGCCCAGCAGATCCCGAAGGCCGATCTCCCGGTCGCGGGGGATGACGCCGACGCCCGTGGTACTCTCTTCCTAACTGCATCATTCACGATGTTGCGGATCAGTGGATTGTGAGACGATGGTTGTCGCGAGCACTCAGCCGCAGCTCAATTGACCTTGATGCCGAGCGCGCGGATGATCGGCACCCATTTTTTTCGCTCGGCCGCCACATAGGCCGCCAGCTGCTGCGGTGTGCCGCCGGCCAGCTCCATGCCCAGAGATGCCATCTGTTTTCTGTATGCCGGGTCCGCGAGAACCGCATTGATGCTGCGGTTGAGCGTTGCGATCACCGAGGCGGGTGTGCCTGCCCGCACGTAAATTCCGTAGGAGATCGCCGCGCGGTAATTCGGCACGCCGCTCTCTTCGAATGTCGGCACGTTCGGCAGCATCGCCAGCCGTTTCGGGCTTGCGATTGCAAGCGCCTTCAGGCGGCCGCCTTTGACCTGACCCTCGGCCAGCGCGGCGTTCTGCATAATCATCTGGATCTCGTTGCCCATGATCGCTGCCACAACCGGGCCGGCGCCCTTGAATGGCACATGCACCATCTTGATGCCGGCTACAGAATTGAGCAGCTCGCCCGCAAGGTGCATGGAGGTCCCCACGCCGCCGGAGCCGAAGTGCACAGGGCGCTGCTTCGCCAAGGCGATGAACGAAGCGACATCGTTCGCGGGCAGCTCTGCGTTCACCAGCAGCACGAGCGGGACCTCGCCTATCAGGACCACCGGCGCGAGATCCCTGTCCGGATCGACCTGAAGATTCGAATACAGCGTCGGGTTGTTGACGATGATCGCGAGCGACGCAAACAGCATGGTATAACCGGTCGGCTCGCTGGAAGCCGTTGCAGCAAGCGCAAGATTCCCGCCCGCCCCTCCCATGTTGTGCACGACCAGCGGCTGCTTCCAGCGGTCGCTGAGCTGATCTGACAGGCGTCTTGCGTTCAGGTCGGAGCCACCGCCGGGAGCGAATGGCACGATCATCCGCACCGGCTTTGTCGGGAATTCCTGCGCCCACACGCTCGCGGCGCCGGTGATGAGGGCAGCCGCCAGCCCAGCTGCGACAAACGACAGTGTGCGACTGCATTTCAACCTGCATGTCATTCCTTTTCCTCCTCCGGTATTTGAGATGCGCGGAAGTGATTTTGGCGGCGCGTTCTTCGGGTATTTTGGCAGGCACTCCAGGAAGCCGCACTCAATACTGCGCCCGGCGCATACCCGACTTCTTAAAGGCGCAGAAAATATTGCGCAACACTACTGTCCGGTTAACGCGTGATGCGATGTCTGTAAGGTACTGATCGGCTGAAGCAATGATGCCATTTTGGCGTGTCTCCGATTTGAACGTGAAATTGCGCGAACCTGCAGCCTTCCGAGGCACGGGGGAGGCACATGCACGTCGGCAAGTTGGTGTTCGCGCAGTTGTTGGATCATCTTCCATGGAAGAGCTTCGGGCGCATCGTCGAGCGTTACGGCGGCGATCATCGAATCCGCGATTTCAGTTGTTCCAACCAGTTTCGCTGCATGGCCTTCGCGCAGCTGACCTACCGGGAGAGCTTGCGCGACATCGTGACCTCGTAGTATCCAGCAATTCGAACGTCGCCCGCGGTAGACTTTCGGCATGGGTTCCGCTCCGTCACTGCTGACGTTTCTCCTGATGGCTGTCTCGGGCTGGGTTTACCGCCATCAGTTGCTCGTCATCGAGTTCCTGCAGGCCGAGAATCGGATGCTGAAGGAGCGGCTCCGTGGCAAGCGCATCAGATTCTCTGATGAGGAGCGAGCGCTGCTCGCGCGGAAGGCGAAGGCGGTTGGGCGCAAAGCCCTACTGGAATTGGACACGATCGTATCTCCCGACACCTTACTGCGTTGGCACCGCCGCCTGGTGGCGGAGAAGTGGAACTTCAGCAAGCGGCGAAGCCCCGGGCGGCCTGGAATCATGCGCGAAATCTCACAGCTGATCGTCCGGATGGCGCAGGAGAATCCCAGCTGGGGCTACACCCGGATTCAGGGTGCGCTGGCGAATGTCAATCACCAAGTGGGTCGGGGGACGGTCGCCAATGTACTGAAGGCGAATGGAATCGAACCGGCGCCGGAGCGGGGAAAGCAGACCCGGTGGTCGACGTTCCTGAAGGCGCACTGGAAGATGCTGGCGGCGAGCGACTTCTTCAGCGTTGAGGTATGGACACCGCGCGGGTTGATGACCTATTACGTGCTGTTCGTGATCAGCATTGCAGATCGGGTGGTGCATGTTGCCGGCATCACCAGGCGACCAGATGAAGCATGGATGCTTCAGATTGGGCGCAACGTGGTCGACGAGCAGGATGGCGTGCTCGCCGGCAAGAAGTACTTACTCAGTAGTCGATAAATAAGTCGACAAAGGTACAACTTTTGGCGATGTCGATGGTCACACTGTGCATGAAACGAGATGGACGGACATTAGACCATCGGACGCTGGAAG
>WHTS01000009.1:94868-102458 GCA_009377585.1 Betaproteobacteria bacterium | reverse complement strand
CTAGCGCATGGACACAGGCGTGGACACATCGATCGTCCCTCGGCGGGCTACACCATGGCCGGCGCCCTGTGGGCGATGGTTCCTCCGAGCGGTTGGTGGCCGCTGGCTTCGGGAATACGTATGATGAGCTTGCCCGAGTCCTTCCACGCTGCGGAGAGCCTATGAAGAAGTTCGCGGTAACGCCCGAGGAGTATGTCGAGATCCTGAACCTCTATTCGGCCTACAACCTATCCAGCGACGCCGGCGAGGCGGAGTGGTACGCAAGCCTCTTTACCGAAGACGGCGAGCATCATGGTACTTACGACGTGAAGGGACGTGCGGCGCTGGTGGCCTACAAAAAAAAGGACAAGGCCAGCCGGATGCACGTCTATCGCCGTCACTGGAACGGCAGCATCCATCTCGAGAAGATCGACGCGCAGACGATCCGCGGCCGGTGTTATCTCTTCGGCTACAACGGCGAACCCGGGAAGCTTCCGCACACCACGCACGCTGGGGTCTACACCGATACGATCAAGCTCGTCGACGGGGAGTGGAAGTTCGCGGAACGGCGGCTCGTTTTCGATGGCGTTGCGAAATGAATGACCGCAGCGATACCCCCGCGTCCGCCGCGACGCCGGCGCGGTCCGGGGCGGGCGCCAACCCAGCGGCTGCCGACTACGCTACGGTCGCCGAGCTGATTGCGCTCTATCGCCGGCGCGCCGTGTCACCAGTGGAGATCGTCAAGGATCTGCTGGCCCGCATCGAAAAGCACGAACCGAGTCTGCACTGCTTCGTCACGCAGACCCCGGAGCTCGCACTGGCACGTGCTCGCGAAGCCGAGGCAGTCCTCATGCGCGGGCCCGCCGATCCGCTGTGCGGGATTCCCTATGGGTTGAAGGACGTGATCGAAACGGCCGGTGTGCGCACGACCGGCCAGTCGAAGGTTCTCGAGCACAACATCCCGCAATGCGACGCGGAAGTCGCCGCGCGAATGAAGCAGCCGGGCGGGGTCCTTCTCGGCAAGCTGACCACCTATGAGTTTGCCCACGGCGGTCCTTCCTGGGATCTGCCTTGGCCGCCGGCGATGAACCCATGGAAGGCGGGCTATCTTCCGGGCAGCACCAGCAGCGGCGCCGGTGCGGCGCTCGCAGCGGGCCTGCTGCCTGCGGCCATCGGCACCGACACCGGTGGGTCCATACGCATGCCGGCGGCCGTGTGCGGCATCGTGGGCGTCAAGCCCACCTACGGCCTGGTGAGCCGGCGCGGCGTGCTGCCGAACACGTTCACCTTCGACACCTGCGGGCCGATGGCGCGAACGGTCGAAGACGCCGCCATCGTGTTGAACGCCATCGCCGGCTACGACGACGAAGACGTGAGCAGCGTCGAGCGAGCGCCGGCCGACTTCACGCGCGATCTCTCCCTCGGCGTCAAGGGCCTGCGCATCGGCTGGGTCCGGCACTGGTACGACGGCGGCGAGCGCTGTCATCCCGATATCGCCCCGGCCGTCGCGGTGGCGTTGGATGTGCTCGCTCAGGCGGGCGCCATCGTCGAGGAGATCCGGCTGTCCGACCTCCTGGTCTACCAGGACTGCAAGACGACCATCTCCATCACCGAGATGTTCAGTGCATACGAGCACGAGTTTCGCACCCGTCCCCAGGATTTCGGGCTCATGTTCAGGAACAAGGTTCTTTCGGGCGCCCTCATCCGGGCGGAGGACTATTTCCAGGCGCTGCGGCAGCGGCTGTGGCTCGCGCGCGAGCTGGCGCGCGCGTTCAAGGAATACGATGTGCTGGCCACCGCAGGCTGGATGACGCCGGCCGAACCTGCGCATCCCGACAAGCTGGACAAATTCCTGCGCCCGCCGAACATCACGACACCGTTCAACATCGGCGGCCAGCCTGCGATGAACATCCCGTGTGGGTTCAGTAGAGAAGGTCTGCCGCTCAGCCTGCAGCTCGCCGCCGCACACTTCGAGGAGGCCCTCATGTTCCGCGTGGGACAAGCCTATCAGCAGCTGACCAACTGGCACACTCGGCGCCCGATCGAAGGAATGACCCAATGACGCGCTCGTTCATCCGACCCGACCCGGCGGCCCAGACGCTGAAGGATCTGCCACCTTCTTCGCGCGAAGAAATCGAGCGCATGGCAAGAGCGGCGGGTCTCGATTTTCCGCCCGCAATCATGGACGAGTTGTGCGCCTCCTATCCCGCATTCGAGGCGATGGTGCGCCGCCTGCCGCGAGCACGCAGTCGCTTCGACGAGCCTGCGCACCACGTCCTCGGGCCCGATCGGATCGGGGCACTGGAGCGTTGAATCAGCACTGCGCCGGCGCGCTGGTTTCCCGCGTCGAACCTAGGGCGGCTTTCGCCTCTGTCACCGTCTCAATCCGAAGCCGGATAGTGCTTTCGCAACTCTTCGGCGCTTTCCAGCACCGTATAAACATCCAGAAGCTCGGTCTCTTCACCCAGGATCTCGAACATGTGAATCTTGTTGCCCGGAATATGAACTATGGAGCCCGCCATGGCGACCCGCTCGGTTCCGTCCATGTGCACCCGCACACCGCCCCGCAAGATCATAGACACCTGCTCGGACGCGTGGAAATGCGGCTTGCCTCTCGAATTCGCGCGTACGACCGCGCGCGTAAGCACAACCTTGTCGCCCACCCAGGTTTGGCGCGTCGTTCCGGTGTGCGTGGAAACATTGGGATCGTCCACCGCCTCGTTCGGCACGTCCCTCCAGTCGATCGTCATGGGCGCCTTGCCCAGGTGGCTTGCAATCCAGTCGCAATAATCCATCGCCATACCTCCACTTCCGGTCGTGGACCGGACGTTTGAATTGTTACTTCTCGAATGCTTTGCTATCGTGCGTGTGTGCGAGCGCTGGAGCGCTTGCGGGTCCAGCCGATTCGTGTCGCGCAGGAGCCGTTACGTCGCCTGTTCCTCGTCCACTTGCATCGACTGAGAGTACCACCATGAAGCCAATCCTTACCGTCATCGCCGTGATCGGCCTCGGCTCGGCTCTCCATGCCTGGGGTCAGGGCAACTATCCCGCTCGGCCGTTGCGCCTGGTGCTTTCGGTACCTCCAGGTGGGGCTGCCGATTTCACCGGCCGGGTGATAGGCGCCAAGCTCTCCGAATTTCTCGGCCAGAACGTCGTCATCGAAAGCCGACCGGGCGCCGGCGGCATCGTCGCCTCCGAATACGTCACCAAGCAGACACCCGACGGTCACACGCTCATGCTCACGTCGAGCACGACGCATGGCGTTGCGCCGGTGCTGTACAAGAAGCTCCCGTACAACGCGATGAAGAGCTTCACCCACATCTCCGGAGTCTTGTATATGCCGGCCATGATGGTGGTGAATGCGGAGGTGCCGGCGAAGACCGTGAAGGAATTCATCGCCCTCGCCAAGGCGAAGCCCGGTGCGTACCTCTTCGTTTCTTCGGGCAACGGCAGTGCGCCCCAGCTCTGGGGGGAACAGTTCAAGCTCCTGACCGGCGTCGACATCAGACACCTGCCCTACAAGGGCAGCGGGCCGGCGGTGGTCGGGCTCGCCGGCGGCGAGGGGCATCTGATGTTCGACGGCCTGCCCTCGATCATCGGCCAGTTGAAGGCCGGGCGGCTGCGCCCGCTGGCGGCGCTGTACGAAAAACGCTTCGCCGTTTTTCCCGATGTGCCGACGATCGCGGAGGCGGGCGTTCCGGGCATGGAGGGCGGCATCTGGTACGGCCTGTCGGGCCCGGCCGGCATGCCACCGGCGATCGTGGAGCGGCTCGCGAAGGAAATGGTGCGCGTGCTCCGACAGCCCGACGTGAAGGAGCGCTTCTCGACGGTGGGCGGCATCCCGATGGAGATCGGCCCGAAAGAATATGCGGACTTCATCCGCAAGGAAAACGAGAAGTGGGGCGAAATCGTTCGCCGGTCAGGTGCGGCACCGAACTAGGCGGATGCACCCGCTTCGCGCGCCGGTTCGCGGCTTGTGTAATGTCCTGAGCTGCGGAGGTCGCTGTTACGCCGGGAACGGGTTGTACTCCCGCAGCCAGCGCGTGTAGTCCTCGTAGGCTTGATCCGGCCCGAAGCGGGGCTTGAAGCCGATGTCCTGGTCGATGCGGGCGATATCCATGACGCCCCGATCCTGCAATTCGGCAATCGCGAGATTGGCGTGTTCGCCCTGCGCGGCGACACGATAGCCGAACGCGCTGTACGTCGCCCGGAGCTGCTCGCACCACGGTGCAAGGCCGCCCCATTCGCGGTCCGAGCTCAGGTTGTAGAGCGTATGCGAGGGCGCTTTCGCATCCAGCAGCGCCACGATGCCGGCGGCGACGTCGCGACAGTATACCCAGTCCCTTCGATATTCCCGCTTGGGGAGGATTGCGCTCCCGCCCTGCGCGGCCCGGCGAGCGAGCTGAAAATGCGTGGAGAGCGTATCGCGCACGCCGGTATCGCGCTCCCACGGTCCGATCACGCTCCCCAGACGCGTGCAGACGAGGTCCAGGCCGTGCAGCGCGCGCAGCCGCAATGCCGTGCGCTCGCCGGCGAACTTGGTGATCTGGTACATCGTTTCCGGGCGATCGGGCGTCACGTCCTCGTACAGACGAGGGCACTCGAATAGCGATCTGCCATAGGCGGAGCCGGAGCTCACGTGGACGATGCGGCCTACGCCGTTTCGATGCGCGGCCTGCAGCACGCGCGCGGTTCCGGCAACGTTGACCTCGACGATGGTGGCCGGGTCGCGCTTCTCGCGCGCCACACCGGCGGTTACCGCCGCAGCGTGCACCAGACGATCGGCGCGCCGCTGGCCGCTGAACAGGGCATCTACGCAAGTTGCGTCCCGCACATCGCCTTCGACGACGGTCAATTGCTTACCGAAGCGCGCGAACGCCGCCTGCGCGTTCCCAGGCATGCCACCCTGGCCAACAGCGACGACCTCGTCGCCTCGAGCGAGCAACGCCTCTACGATGTTGATGCCGACGAATCCCGTAGCGCCGGTGACGAGTGTGATCACGTCGATAAGCCCATGCTTTGCCAAGCCTTGGCGTGGTGCATATAGTGATCTCCCCTGCAGCCTGGGTAAAGAGTGCGAATTGCCTCATCAAGAAATCTGAGCGAAACCGATTCGTTGCCTCACGCAAAAATCTGAGCGAAATCCGCCCCTCCAGCAAGAGCTGGGAGGGGGTGGGCGATGGGGCTGACGATGACAGAGCGCAAGGCCGTGGTGCGCCAGATGGCGAGCCGTTATCGGGCACGACCGATCCTGCTCCGGCGCCTCGAGCGGCTTCCGCTCGTCGGTGAGCTCGTATGAGATTCGCGTCTGCTGCATGACGTGTCTTGTAATCAAGGTCCCATGTTGCGCAGTTGGCGACAGCGCACCACTGCTGCGTCTCCAATTCTACGATGCCGCCACGCCGGTTAAAGCATGCCGCCGAAAACGTCGGCCAACCCGGGCCGTGCCTGGCTATTCCGCTGCAGCGCGTTGGAGCAGATCTGCGTCGCCGGAGACGATCGAATTTGCGTCTGACGACTCTGAAGCGAGCTCCGCGCGCCGGGTTTACCTGGCGTTCTACTCCGGCAGAGCAGACACGTTTCTCCGGAGCTAACTCCCGCTTGCAAGGATATGCGGCGGGGTATGCGCGGATGCGGCGTGATCGCCGTCCCAGCGCTCCACTTCGACCAGCATCGAGAGCGCGCTCGGTCCCTGACTGAGCTTCGAGGTACCCTGATCCAGCGAGAGCACGTTCGGATTCCCATGGCGTTCGAGCGCGCGGTCGTTCGCATCGGCAGGATCGTACCAGGCTCCGGTGGACATGATGGCAACGCCGGTGCGCAAACCCGCATCGACTTCGACCGTCGCCAGGCAAGCGCCGCGCGCATTGAACACGCGCACGACCATGCCGCCGGTAAGCGAGCGCATGCTCGCGTCTGCGGTGCTCAAGCGGATGCGCTCGTGACCGGCGCGCTTGGCCGCGCGCGCGACAGGGCCGTAATCGGCCTGGCTGTGCAGCTTGTCGGGCGGTTGCGTGGTGACGAGATGCAAGGGGTAGACGCGCGCCTGCGAGGCGCCGAGCCATTCGCTCGGCGGCAGCCAGGTCGGGTGCGGCGGACAGTCGTCATAGTTGAAGTCGGCGATCCGCGCCGAATAGATCTCGATCCTGCCGCTCGGGGTTTTAAGCGGATGCGCCAGCGGATCGTTGCGAAAGTCGTCAAACAGCACGAAGGCGCATTGCGGCCGCGGCAGCTCGAAGTAGCCGCGCTCCCAGAAGACCTCGAACGGCGGCATCTCGACGCCGGCGCTCAGATTCTTCTCGCGCGTGCTGTCGTAGAGCCTGCGGATCCAGCCGGTTTCGTCCAGCCCGTCGGTATAGCGAGCCTCGAAGCCACCGCGCGCGGCAAGCTCGCCGAAGATATCGCGGTCATTGCGTGCTAGAGCGATCGGATCGATCGCGCGATGCATCGCGAACAGGAATCGATCGCGCGCCGAGCCGCCCAGGTCGTTGCGCTCGAGCGTCGTCGTCGCCGGCAGAACGACGTCCGCATGGCGCGCCGTCGGCGTCCAGTGCGTTTCGTGGACGATCACCGTATCCGGGCGCTGCCAGGCCTGTCGCAGCCGATTCAGATCCTGATGATGATGAAATGGATTGCCGCCGGCCCAATAGAACAGACGAATATCGGGATAGCGCAGCCGTTCG
This sequence comes from Betaproteobacteria bacterium, assembly GCA_009377585.1. Classification (NCBI taxonomy): domain Bacteria; kingdom Pseudomonadati; phylum Pseudomonadota; class Betaproteobacteria; species Betaproteobacteria bacterium. The sequence continues at coordinate 95,796 of WHTS01000009.1, read as the reverse complement.
CCGTTGAAGTCGTACTCGCCGCCCGGACGCTCGAGCATATCGGTCAGGCGCGCCGACGGGACCGCGGTGCTCGCAGGGTTCTTACCGGTGGGCAGCTCGGGCGTGGCTGCGCCCGCCGGCCGGGGACTGCCGACGCCGCCTTGCGAGCCGTGCCCGAACCCGAAGCCGCCGCCCGGCAGACCGATCTGACCGAGCATCGCGGCGAGCGTGATCAGCATCCAATACGGCTGCTCACCGTGGTGCGCACGCTGAATCGACCAGGTCATCGTCAATAGATTGCGCGTCGCTGCGAGCTTGCGAGCGAGCGCGCGGATTTCCGCCGCATCGACGCCGCAAATCGGCGCCGCCCATTGCGGACTCTTCGGTTGGCCGTCGTCGCGCCCCGTGAGATAGCGCTCGAACTGCTCGTATCCAGTGCAATACCGGGCGAGGAAAGCGCGGTCTTCGAGTCCCTCGCTCACCAGCTCGTGCGCCATGCCGAGCAGAAACGCCGTATCGGTTCCAGGCCGGATCGAGATCCAGTGCGCGTGCAGGAAATCGGGAGCATCGCCGCGGTTCGGGCTCACGACGACGAATTCGATGCCGGCATCCCTGGCGCGGCGCAGCCACGTCTCCATGGCATGCTCTCCGGGACCGCCGGACGACACCTGCCCGTTCTTGAGCGCGAGCCCGCCGAACGCGACGATGAGCCGCGTATGAGCGCAGACGTTCGTCCAGTCGGTCACCTGGCCCGACACCGGGCCTGCGGTGCCGATGACGTGGGGCAGCAGGAACATCGCGGTGCCGAAGCTGTAATTGCCTTTCTTGTCGACGCAGCCGCCGCCGCTGAACAGGAAGCGCTTGAGCTGCGAGCCGGCGTGATGCATTCGACCGGCGGACGCCCAGCCTTGCGAGCCGCCGAAAATGCCTTCGGCCCCATGCTGCGCGC